>NZ_WWSL01000056.1:0-1542 GCF_009875845.1 Collinsella sp. BIOML-A6 | reverse complement strand
CCATTACAGTCTGAAATAGGCCATCGATAAATTTCGATGGCGAGCATTCGGCGCATTGCCTACGATACGGGCAAGCCCCGAGGGGCCGCCGATCGGGCGCCTCCGGATGGCCGTCTGCCCCTGCCCCGTAGAGGGCCCGGGGGGTGTTGCCACCGGGGGCGCTCGCCGCTCCGGACGACTGATAGGAAACTGCCGGGCGCAAGCGCCACGGCCAGGTAATGTGGGTGTCGCGGGGAGGGGTTCCGATCGGCCTACCGATTGGAGGATACCACCGTGGCACCAATTAGAATGCCGGAAGCCGTCATCGGGCTCGATGTCGGGAAATCGTCCCACTGGGCATGCGTCGCGACTCGAGATGGCGAGGTGCTGTTGAGCACCCCCGTCGCGAACAGGGAGGGCGACCTGGACTCGCTGTTCGGCCGCTTCCCCGATGCGCTCGTGGTCGTCGACCAGTCGCGCAACATAGGCGCCCTCGCGCTCGCCCGCGCCAGGGCGGCCGGGATGTCGGCGGCGTACCTGCCGGGACTCGCGGCGCACGGGGCCGCCAGGCTCTTCGCCGGCGACGCCAAGACCGACGAGCGGGACGCGATGGTCATCGCGAAGACGGCGCTTGGCATCCCCGACGCGCTCCTGCCGGTCGGAGACCCAGGTCCGACGATTGCGGCGGCGAGGGCGCTGGCCGCCCAGAGGAACTTCCTGACCTGCGAGAACACTAGGAATAAGAACCGGCTGCGCAGCATCCTGCTGGAATCGTGCCCCGCCTTCGAGGCGCTGGTCGACCTGTCCGACGGGCCCCAGCTGAGGCTCATGGCATCCCTCGGCGGGGCCTGGTCGGTAGCCGACGCCGGGCCCCGCAGGGCGGCGGCGCTCACGCGTGGGGCGGCGCGCGGTAAGATCGAGGCCCTCGTCCGCTCGACAACCTCCTCGACAAGGCCGGATGCGTCGGTCGTCGCCGCCGAGGACCGGGCGGTGAAACTGCTCGCACGCAGGATATCCGAGAACTCGGCGGAGATCGAGGCGATCACGGCGGAGATCTCCGCCCTGCTCGAGGGCGACGATACCTACCGATGCCTCCTGACGGTGCCGGGCATCGGGCCCAAAACCGCTTCCGAGCTTGCGATCTCCATCGACATCGAAGACTTCCCCAGTCACGACAGGCTCGCGTCGTACTGCGGCCTGGCGCCGCGCAACCGCCAGTCGGGAACCTCGATCTCCTCGGTGACGGCATCGCGCCAAGGCAACAAGAGGCTGAAGAACCTGCTCATATTCTCATGTAACTGCCTCACCCGGACAGAGGGGAGATGGGGCGACTACTACACCAGGTGCCGAGAGCGGGGCATGTCGCACGGCAAGGCGCTCAAGGCGCTGGCGCGAAAGAGACTGAAGGTCATCTACGCGGTCATGCGAGACAGGGTGCCTTACGCAGCCTAGCCGAAACGCACCGAGCAGACTGAAGCCCACCGGCCTAATGGCTTGGCGTCAGCATGCCGCGATTCTGTCGCACGGAGAGCATTTCCCAGTTGACAAAACTATAGGAACACC
>NZ_WWSL01000055.1:0-1672 GCF_009875845.1 Collinsella sp. BIOML-A6 | reverse complement strand
ATAGGAAAGTCATAGATGCGGGCGTGTTGGCTAAAATGGGTCGGCCGGGATTGGTCAATCTCGGCCGACTATATTTGGCTAAAAAAATCCGACGCTAACAAGAGCTTGTCCGCCTGTACTGTATCGTGCTTCTCGATGTATTGAACAACTTCGCAATCTCGGTGTCGTTCATTCCCTCGAAATAGTACAGGAGTACGGCTTTGCGCTTTTCTTCCGGCAAAGTACGGATTGCTTCAAGAAGCAGCTTCGGCGTGATTTTCTTCCCGGCTTTCTCAAAGACGGTTTCGGCGGTTTCCCGTTTGAAATATTCATCAAAGGTATGAAGCTGCCGCGCTTCGTCTAAGGGCAAATCGGAAAAGGTGACTTCCCTTGCCTTATGCCTGTGCAGCTCCCTGTGAGCGTCACACGCTTCATTGTGCAGCACCGTATTACAAAACTTCTGAAAAGCACATTGTTTGTAAAACTCCCTGCTATTAGGTTCCACATTCTCACCTCCTTTCTCGTTGGAAAGTTGGTGGTGCTTCCCCCTTTTCGCGGGGCAATACGGCGTTTTTGAAAAACGCCGAAGATTTTTTGAAATTTTTTCAAAAAATTTTTTGAGCAGCAAAATACGCCTGTCCGAAAAGCCCGGACAGGCGTATAGGTATTGTAAGCAGTATTTAGATGATTAGACAGTTCATAGTCAAGGGTAGAGAGGTTCCCGGCGGTGGTCGGGCTTTTTTTGATATGTCAATGACCGTCGGATTTTGTCGATAGGGTATGTGCTTCATGGCGGCTACCTCCTTTAGCCGCCGCTTTTAACAGTGATACCGCGTCATTTCATTAGAAGATAAAAAGAAACGGCGGCTTTGATTTTTCAAAGCTGCTGCGGAAATCAAAGAACGACAAGCAACAGTTCTGATTTTGCTCCAATATGGTTATTAGGGGCACAAATTAAAATCAAAAAAGAGCCGATAACAGCAGTATTTCAAACTGCATATTATCGGCTCTGCGTCTGTGCGTCTGGCTCTTTTAATTAAATTATTTCTGTTGTTTTTTGGCTTTATTATATGTATTAGCTAACTGTCCACAAGCTGCTTTAATCTTTCTACCATGAGAAACTCTCATGGTAACTTCAAGTCCTGTTTGCTCTAATTGATGTTTGAACGCAACCATTTCTTGTTTTTGTGGTGCTCTAATTTTTGAATTACTCGTCGGGTTGTATTGCAGCACGTTAATCATAACATTTTTGCCCTTAAACCATTTTGCAAGTTGCCTTATATCTGAGGAACGGTCATTTATACCTGGTAAAAGCAAATACGCAAATACCACTTTTCGATTATGCCTTTGAGAATAGGACAATGCTTGCTTAACAACATCTTCAATAGCGTACATGTGCATATGAGGAATGATACAGTTTCTCGCAGCCTGTGTTGCTGCATGTAAAGATATTGTCAACTGAATTTTTAGATGTTCTTCGCGCAATTTTTTTAATTGATTAACTGGACCAACTGTTGATACGGTAATGCCGTCGGTTGGAAAGTTAAGTCCATTTCTATCTCGAAGAATATGGATTGCTGCAATCAAGTTGTCGTAATTGAATAAAGGTTCTCCCACCTTGATTATCAACTTTATCCGAACACCTCCCACATTCATCCGCACATGTGCGGATGAATGTGGGAACCCGATACCT
>NZ_WWSL01000003.1:0-131010 GCF_009875845.1 Collinsella sp. BIOML-A6 | reverse complement strand
GCTCATATGACCCAATCCGCTGTCAAGAGCCACAATGGCCCCGCCGACCGCTTGCAATCGGTCGGCGGGGCCTGCCGTTAACCCGTCCCGGTCCGCCCCGGCATGTCATCGACGCCTTCGGCTCAGTCTCATATCCGCGGATACCGTTCTGTCGGCCCGCACTCCATTCCTTCGGCGGGGTTCCCCAAGTCTGTCGAGGCGCATGCGGAGGGCTCCGCGCGCACAGCGAAATAGGGGGTATCCCCGAAGGCCGCCCGGCTCGCCGGGACGGGGGCTATGTCTATTCCGCGCCCTCCCGGCACATCATGCCGAGGGCCCACAGCCACCTCACGAGCTCGGCCGCGGTGGCCGCGTTGGCCTTCGCCGCGGGCATGCCGCGGGCGAGCATCTCCTCGCGCCGCCGCAGGAGCCGCTCGGACCCCTTCCTCCCGTGCATCCTTATCTCGAGGGGCACGCCCGTGTCCCTTGGCATGAGCTTCGGCTGGTGCCGTGCCGCGGCGTAGCACCATGAGCCCTCAACGGCCAGCTTCCTCACGAGCGCGTTGCCCGCACCGCTGATGCCTCCGAGCCGCACGGAGTCGCCGCTCGACCTCTGACTCGGCGCGAGGCCGAAATAGGCCGTGACCTGCCTTCCGGAACGGAACCTCGTGAAGTCGCCGACCTCGGCCGAGAAGGCTGCGGCCAGCGCGAAGGCGCAGCCCTTGATCGACTGGAGGGCGGCCGCCTCCGCGGCGATCGGGCTGGCATCCACGGCTGCCCTGTACTCGGAGAGCAGGTCCGCCCGGGCCTCCGCCGCGGCCTCGACCTCGTTCCTCAGGGCGGCGAGCGTCCGAACCCCGCCATCGTCCTCAGGCCTGACCTTGTCGAGCCACCTCAGGAAGTCGTAGGTCCAGTACTTCCTCGGGTTGCCGGCGGGCGTGGTGCCGCCGTAGACGAACCCTCGCTTTGCGAGGAAGGCGAGCAGCCGCCGCTTGGCGGTCGCCAGGCGCGCGGTCGCCCCGTCGTAGGCGCCGGCGAGGTCCCTGATGCCTTCGACCTCGGGGGAGGGGACCCATACGGGGGAGATGTCGTGGGCGAGTATCGCCTTGGCCATCCTGGCGGCGTCGTTCCTGTCGTTCTTGGAGGCCGAGTCGGCGGCCGACCTGGGGATCTTCGAGACCGCGGCGACGGCGCACTCGACGCCGAGCCCGGNTCGCGCCGGACCCCCTGTAGACGTTCAGCTCTCCCATTACGTTTCGCTCCATATCCCGCTCCTCCCGGGTCGGATACCCGATCGGAGCATAGTTCCGTTAGCGCAGTTGGTGAAAGTACGTTAGCGGGGTCGGCGAAAGCGCATTAGCGCATTCGGCGAGATGCGTTTGCGAAAGTGGTCAATTTTAGATTAGCGCTAACACCTTGGCCATCCTGGCGGCGTCGTTCCTGTCGTTCTTGGAGGCCGAGTCGGCGGCCGACCTGGGGATCTTCGAGACCGCGGCGACGGCGCACTCGACGCCGAGCCCGGCGAGCTCCCTTTGCGGGGCGAAGCCGAGGTAGCCGCTCTCGTAGGCCGCGAGCGACGGCCCGGGGAACCCATCCATCCACCCGGCGATCTCGCCCCAGGGGTTGCCGGGGAACCTCCTCGTCACGGCCTCGCCGGTGTCCGCGTCGAGGGCGCAGACGGTGGTCGACCTCAGGTGGACGTCCATCCCGAACGCGGTAGAATACTTTGGCATGGGAGCCTCCCAACCTCGTTGCGGCGCGGCTGCGCCTATGGCACTTCAACATCATTGTCGCAGCCCCGACCCGCGGTCACGAGCGGGGGCTCCTGTCTTTTTAGTGCCCTCGGATTGGGTCATAGTGTCTGACGTGAACTAGTCATGTGAGGTTGTCGTCTGGTATGAATTTGGGACGGGGCTTATTTAACTACTTGCGTATGGCCACAACAGGGTGCTATAGTATTAGAGTTTTGTCTATCTTAGGGGTATTATCCCCTTTTTGAATTGCACCTTCTGGAGGCCCTGTTCATGGAAGAGATGGAAGTCAATCACGTCGACGACATCCACGAGAAGCTGACCGATATGGTGGGCGATCGCGTTAAGGTGAAGGCCAACATGGGCCGCACCCGCGTCGTCGAGCGCATGGGCACCATCAAGAGCGTCCATCCGGCAGTCTTTATCGTCGAGGTCGACGAGCGCCGTGGCCGCAAGTCGCGTCAGTCCTACCAGTATATTGATGTTCTCACCGGCCAGGTCGAGCTGTTCGACCCCGAGAGCGGCGAGCACATCTTTACCCCGCTCGGCAATCAGCTCGAGGAGCACTAGCGGTGACCGATTGGTCCCTGACCCTTTCCGCGCCGGCAAAGATCAACCTCTATCTGGGGGTTCATACCGCGCGCGACGACCGCGGCTACCATAAGGTCGATTCCCTGATGGCAGCCGTCGGTCTTGCCGATACCGTGACGGTAACGCCGGCACAGGCGCTGACCGTCCAGACGATTCCGGCATCCGACTTTCCTATGCAAAAGAATACGGCGTATCGTGCGGCCGCTGCTATGGCCGAGCATTATGGTCGCGAAGCCAACGTCTGCATCACGATCGAGAAGAGCATCCCGTTGTGTGCTGGCCTGGGCGGTCCTTCGACGGATGCCGCGGCGGTCATTGTCGCCTTGGCAGAGCGTTGGGGTATCGACCGTGCCGATCCCGCGCTGGACAACATCGCGCGCGGCATTGGCGCCGACGTTCCCTTCTTTCTGCATGCCAGCCCTGCATTTTACGTGGGTGGGGGAGACGTGCTGGCAACTGAGTACCCTGCGCTGCCCGCGACGCCCGTCGTACTGGTTAAGCCGCGCGAGGTGAGCGTTTCGACAATCGAAGCCTATCGACGTTTTGACGAGACCCCAGCGCCTGCGGACAGGCCCGGAGCGATCGCAGCTGCCCTTCGCTTGGGGGACGCAGGGGCGGCCTACACGCTCGTCCACAATAACCTGGGTGTCATTTCCGCACAGATGGAGCCGCGGATTCAAACGGTGCTCGACTGGCTTCGTTCTCAGGACGGTACTATTGCCGCAAACGTGTGCGGATCGGGTGCCTGTTCGTTTGCTCTCTGCGATACCGCTGCCACGGCCGAAAGGCTTGCCGACGCTGCCCTGCAAAACGGCTGGTGGTCCTGCGCGACGGAGTTCATTCCCAACACGGTTCGCATCGAAGTGCCAAAGAAGTAAAAAATTTCTCTGGCACACGACGGAGATCTTTGTTACTATAGTCGAGCTAACGGGTTGTGGCTCAGTTTGGTAGAGCACTGCGTTCGGGACGCAGGGGTCGCTGGTTCAAATCCAGTCAACCCGACCAGAGCATGAGGAGGGACCGCTTCTTGCGGTCCCTTTTTTTAGCTATTGTTGTGATACCGCGATACCCGCGGTATACTCATTCGAGCTTGTCTCGCTGTATTGTGGAGGTCTACATGTTTGGACTGAGGGCTCCTGAGCTCATCATTATTCTCGTCGTTGTCCTGATTATCTTTGGGCCCAAGAACCTGCCGAAGCTCGGTAAGTCCCTCGGCTCTACCGTCAAGAATATCCGCGAGGGTATGGAGGGCGATGATAAGGGCGAAACCAAGCAGGCCGAGGACGTTGTGGTCGAGGAGTCCAAGGAGGACAAGGAGATCGCAGAGCTCGAGGCCAAGCTCGCTGCCGCCAAGCAAAAGAAGGCAGAGGACAGCGACGCGGACGCAGAGTAGTCCCATCCCTTTGGGGTGAGCACCTGACCGGCTTGCCCGCAGGCTAGCCGGTCTTTTTCGTTTTGTTGACAGTTGATTGTTTGATCAGAGTTGGGGAGATATCCGTATGGACGCAAGCCAGATCGTACTGACCGCTGAGGGCCGCCAGAAGCTCGTCGAGGAACTCGCTTGGCGTGAGGGCGATTACGCCAAGGAGATCGTCGAGGACATCAAGGAAGCCCGCGCGTTCGGCGACCTTTCGGAGAACTCCGAGTATGACGCGGCTAAGGACAAGCAGGCCCAGAACGCCGCTCGTATCGCCGAGATCCAGGCCATCCTCGCCAACGCTCAGATCGCTGCCAGCACGGGCGACCTGACCGTCTCCATTGGCTCGACCGTCACCCTGGTTGACCCCAACGGTGAGCTCATGGACGTCACGCTTGTCGGTACCACTGAGACCAACTCGCTCGAGCACAAGATCTCCAACGAGTCTCCGGTCGGCCACGCCATCATCGGTCATGGCGAGGGCGACTCCGTCGAGGTCGTTACGCCTTCCGGCAAGACCCGCATCTACACCATCGCCAAGATTGCACGCTAGACCACGGTCCCGCGTAAAGGTATGTTTTCGCTCCCTGGGACCGAATCCTGGGGAGCGTTTTAGTTTGAGGAGCTATCTTATGGCAGAAAACCAGAACGCCGCCGATCAGGCATCGACGCTCAACGACGAGCGCGCCACCCGCCTGGCCAAGCGTGCCTCCCTGTTCGAGGCGGGCCAGAACCCGTATCCCGAGCACTCCGAGATTGAGGACTACGTCGTCGACATCGAGACTAAGTACGCCGAGCTCGCCGATGGCGAGGACACCGAGGACGTCGTGAAGATCGGCGGCCGTGTGGTCGCAAAGCGCGGTCAGGGCAAGATCATGTTCATCGTCGTGCGCGACGCGACTGCCGAGATTCAGCTGTTCTGCCGCATCAACGATATGGACGAGGCCGCCTGGAACACGCTCAAGGCACTCGACCTGGGCGACATCCTGGGCGTGACCGGCGTGGTTGTGCGCACCCAGCGTGGCCAGCTTTCCGTTGCCCCTAAGAGCGCGACGCTGCTGTCCAAGGCCGTTCGCCCATTGCCCGAGAAGTTCCACGGTCTCTCCGACAAGGAAACCCGCTATCGTCAGCGCTATGTCGACCTGATCGCCAACGATGACGTTCGCGAGACCTTCCGCAAGCGCTCGCAGATCCTCTCCACGTTCCGCCGCTTTATGGAGTCCGACGGCTACATGGAGGTCGAGACCCCTATCCTGCAGACCATCCAGGGCGGAGCTACTGCCAAGCCGTTCATCACGCACTTCAACGCGCTCGATCAGGAATGCTACCTGCGTATCGCCACCGAGCTGCACCTCAAGCGCTGCATCGTCGGCGGCTTTGAGCGCGTGTTCGAAATCGGTCGTATCTTCCGCAACGAGGGCATGGACCTTACCCACAATCCCGAGTTCACCACGATGGAGGCCTACCGCGCCTTCTCCGATCTCGAGGGTATGAAGGCGCTCGCCCAGGGTGTCATTAAGGCCGCTAACAAGGCTATCGGCAACCCCGAGGTTATCGAGTACCAGGGCCAGACCATCGATCTGTCCGGCGAGTGGGCCAGTCGTTCCATGACCGATATCGTTTCTGACGTGATTGGCAAGCCGGTCACCATCGACACGCCGGTTGAGGAGCTTGCTGCCGCCGCACGCGAGAAGGGCCTGGAAATCAAGCCTGAGTGGACTGCCGGCAAGATCATCGCCGAGATCTATGACGAGCTGGGCGAGGACACCATCGTCAACCCCACCTTCGTGTGCGATTACCCCATCGAGGTTAGCCCGCTTGCCAAGCGCTTTGAGGATGACCCGCGCCTGACCCATCGCTTTGAGCTGGTCATCGCCGGCCACGAGTACGCGAACGCGTTCTCTGAGCTCAACGACCCGGTCGACCAGGCCGAGCGCTTCGCTGCCCAGATGGCCGAGAAGGCCGGTGGCGATGATGAGGCCATGGAGTACGACGAGGATTACGTGCGCGCCCTCGAATACGGTATGCCTCCCGCGGGCGGCATCGGTATCGGTATCGACCGTGTGGTCATGCTGCTCACCAACCAGGCTTCCATCCGCGATGTGCTGCTGTTCCCGCACATGAAGCCCGAGAAGGGTTTCCAGTCCGGTGCCGCTGCTGCCAAGGCTGCCGAGGCCGGCAATGCCGCGAGCCCCTTCGTCAAGCCGCTCAAGCCCACGGTTGATTATTCCAAGATTGCCGTCGAGCCGCTGTTTGAGGAGTTCGTCGACTTTGATACCTTCTCCAAGAGCGACTTCCGCGCCGTGAAGGTCAAGGCGTGCGAGGCCGTCAAGAAGTCCAAGAAGCTGCTGAACTTTACGCTCGATGACGGCACCGGCACCGACCGCACCATCCTCTCCGGTATTCACGGTTATTACGAGCCCGAGGACTTGGTCGGCAAGACCTTGCTTGCCATCACCAATCTGCCCCCGCGCAAGATGATGGGTATTCCCAGCTGCGGAATGCTGATCAGCGCTATCCACGAGGAGGAGGGCGAGGAGCGCCTCAACCTGATTCAGCTCGACGCTTCCATCCCCGCCGGCGCAAAGATGTACTAGGGGGTTACGGCGTTTTACCAAACGCCGTAACCGCTCGACGCTGCGCGGGCCGCACCTGGACAATCTGACGTTCAACTTCAAGGGCGCGACCTAGGTGGTTACGCGGGTTTACCAACCCGCGTAACCAGTTGACGCTGCGCGACGTCCAGGGTGACAATTTGTCATTCAAAAGGCAAGGCATGACCAGAAGGTCTATGCCTTGCCTTTTTCATGCCAACTTGTTCACCCTGGACGTCGCTCGCTGGCGTTGCCAAAACATCGGCGTTGCCGGAGTAGTCATTGGGGACGTTCTTGTTTGACTGGTCGTTTAAGAACGTCCCCAATGACTACCCAACGGTTATTGAGCACATGGCTCGCATGACAGCTGTCTCTTTTATGTTTCCTTTAGCCGCTGCCGCCTAGGATGGGGGTTAGTCGGCAGGAAGGGAGCGTCTATATGGACGACGCGAGCGAGCGCGCAATCGAAGAGGACATGCTCGATCAGTTCAACTACTTTGATGATGAGGACGAGGAATTGATCGATCGTCGCGAGCCGGCGGCACTCGATGCTTTCGACCTTGTTGATGAAGAGCCCGATGAGGACGAGGTCGAATCGACGGAACCCCCACAGCCTTCGCGCCATGATTCGTTGCTCTCAAGAGTCCCCATGCACCACGGTGTCCGTGCCGGCGCCCTCCATATGAAAACCGACTGGCGCCAGATCGTGACCGCGGGCGATGAGCTTGCCGTCGATGCACCACTTACCGACAAATCATCCATCATCTGCCGCACCGGCATGCTTATGCTGGCAAGCGGAACAGGTGCCTGGCGCGTGCGCGATACCATGAATCGTGTTGCTGCCGTACTCGGCGTCACGATTCACGTCGACCTGAGTCTCCTATCGTTTGAATGCACCTGCATCGAAGATGGCCACTGCTTTAACGAGGTCGTCAGCCTACCCACAACGGGAGTCAATACTCATCGCATTTGGATGATGGAGAGCTTCTTAAAGGAAATCGAGATTTACGGTCGCCGGTTTACCGTGCACGAGTACCACGAGATGCTCAAGACCGTTGAGAGCTCAAAGCCCGATTACGCTCCCTGGCAGCAGGGCCTTGCGGCGGCCTGTGCTTGCGGCGCCTTCGTCTTTTTGCTCGGCGGCGGCCCTATCGAGATGGCTTGTGCATTCGCGGGCGCTGGTGTCGGCAACTTTGCTCGTTCCCATATTCTCAAGCAGGGCCTTGGTCAGTTTAGCGCGCTGACGATCGGCGTTGCGCTCGCTTGCGTTTCGTATCTGCTGGCATTGCTCGGCCTTGGCCAGGTCATACCGGGGGCAATGTCGCACCAAGAAGGCTATATTGGCGCGATGCTCTTTGTCATCCCCGGCTTTCCGCTCATCACGGCAGGTCTCGACATCGCCAAGCTTGACATGCGAAGCGGTATCGAGCGCCTTTCATATGCCGTATCGATTATTGTGATGGCGACCCTCGTAGGTTGGATGGTTGCCGAGTGTGTGGGGCTGGCGCCGGACGACTTTGCGCCGCTCGGCCTTTCGCCGCTTGCTCTTACGCTCCTGCGCGTGGCGATGAGCTTCGTTGGCGTATTCGGCTTCTCGGTGATGTTCAACAGCCCGGTAAAGATGGCAGCGGCGGCAGGGCTCATCGGCGCCGTGTCCAATACCCTGCGCCTTACGCTCGTCGATGCGCCGACGCTGTTTCCCTTCCTGGGCCTGAGTGCGGGCATGCCTCCCGAGGCAGCAGCGTTTATCGGCGCGCTGGTATCGGGGCTGCTCGCGAGCTTAGCCGAAATCAAGCTCACCTACCCACGTATCGCCCTCACGGTGCCATCGATTGTCATTATGGTGCCGGGCCTGTATCTGTATCGCTCGATGTATTACATGTGCACCTTCGACACGGTCAATATGCTCGGCTGGTTTGTGCGTGCAGTGCTCATCGTGGCGTTTTTGCCCGTTGGCCTTGGCGTGGCGAGAACCCTTACCGACCCTCGCTGGCGCCACACCAGCTAATTGGCGAAAAGGGGACAGGTTACTTTGCACCAAATGAGTTGCGGTGAAATAGGGACTGAATTGCTGCTTAAAGGGTCAAAACAGTCCGTATTCCACCGCAACTTATGGGGTCGGGGGATTATTGGTGCCCTGCATCTTCATAAACTCAACGCTTACGAAGCGCGGGGTTTTCGTGCTAGGCTGGTTCCACCACATAAGTAGTCGCAGACGCACGTACCACGGGCGGGCGAGATGAAGTCCCAACAGCTCCATCTTGCCCGCCCGTTTTTGTTGCGTGGTGCCGCGGCGCAACACAGAAAGGACCATGCCCTTCATGCCTATCAACAAGCGAGAGAGCCTGCTGTTCACCTTTATCATGTGCTTTTGCATGGTGCTCTGGATGAGCATCTACAACGTTGCCCTGCAGCATGGGGCCATCAACGGCGAGGTCATTGCCGCTGCATGGCTCGGCTTCCCCGTTGCCTACGTCTTTGCCATGTGCTGCGACTGGTTTATCGCCAGCTCGCTGGCCAAAGGCTTCGCCTTTAAGTACTTGGTCACGCCGGGCCAGAGCTCGCCGCTCGCCATGACGCTCGCCGTTAGCTCTTGCATGGTCGTTCCCATGGTCATCATCATGTCGTTCTACGGTGCGTGCGAGGGCCTATTCCACATGCCCGGCAGCCCGCTCGCCAACCTGCAGGCACTGCCGATGATGTGGCTCATCAACATCCCGCGCAACTTTATCATGGCCCTGCCCTGGAACCTGCTGGTGGCTGGTCCGGTTGCTCGCTTTGTCTTCCGTCGCGCCTTCCCCATGGGAACCGTCTTTGAAGAGCAGCATATGGAGCTCGTGCGCATGCCTGGCGCTCCCGTTGCCGATGCCGTCAATGACGTTGCCGAGGACATGGGTGTCGAGCCTGCCTGCTAGGCAACAGCCTCTAACCTAGAGCGCCCGCCGCACCCGGCGATTCCTTTTTTTGTAGACGTTGTCGCACGGCTACGGGCGGGAAAGGTCCCAACGGTTAACATATACTCCATATGGGTAAAGAGACCAAAGCGCTGCCGCGGGGCGGCGCTTTGCGTTTGAAAAAACTAGCTCGTCTAAGAGGAACTAGCATGTTAGACCGTTTTACCGATCGTGCGCGTAAGGTCATGTCCATGGCCAAGCAAGAGGCGCTCGATCTTCATTCAAATAAGGTGGGCACCGAGCACCTGCTGCTCGCGCTTGCCAAGGAGGACGAGGGCATTGCCGCCGAGGCACTGCGTTCGCTCGACATCTCCTACGATGACATCATGGACACGCTCAAAGAGGTCCAGACCACGGTTCCCGAGCCCAGTGAGGAGACCGAGGCCGCTAAGCTCGCCTTTACGCCGCTCGTCATCAGCGTGATGGAGCGTTCCTTCCGCGTGGCACGCGAGAACAACCAGACCTATGTGTCGACCGAGCATCTGCTGATCGGCATCGTCGAAGAGGGCAACGGCATGGCCATGGATATCCTCATGCGCCTGGGTGTGTCGTCTGCCTCCATCAAAAAGGCTATCGAGAAACTCACCGCCAAGGATCAGGACAAGAAGCGCCCGCTCGCCAGCGCCGGTGCTGGTCGTCCCGGCGCGGGCCTGCCGTTCTTTAGCGGCTCGGATGTCTCGCAGCAAAAGGGGAGTGGCACCGATACGCTTAAGCAGTTCGCAATCAACCTCACGCAGAAGGCGCGCGATGGCGAGCTCGACCCTGTAATTGGTCGCGAAAAGGAAGTCCAGCGTATGATGGAAATTCTTTCGCGCCGCACCAAGAACAACCCTCTCATTCTCGGCGACCCCGGCGTGGGCAAGACGGCCATCGTCGAGGGCTTGGCTCAGCAGATTGCAGCCGGCAACGTGCCCGAGAACCTCATGAACCAGAATATCTGGACGCTCGACCTGCCGGGTCTCGTGGCGGGTGCCAAGTATCGCGGCGAGTTTGAGGAGCGCCTCAAGAACGTGATCCAGGAGGCAACCGAAGCCGACGACGTCATCCTGTTTATCGACGAGATGCACACCATCATCGGTGCCGGTTCTTCCGAGGGTTCTATCGATGCGAGCTCCATGCTCAAGCCGGTGCTCGCGCGCGGTGCCTTCCAGATTATCGGCGCCACCACGGCCGAGGAATTCCGCAAGTACCTCACCAAGGACCCGGCCTTCGAGCGTCGCTTCCAGACCATCGATGTCGAGGAGCCGAGCGTCGAGGACACGGTCAAGATCCTGACCGCGCTCAAGCCGCGCTACGAGGAACACCATCATGTGCGCTATACGCAGGGTGCTATCGAGGCCGCCGCGAACCTTTCCAACCGCTACATCCAGGATCGCTTCCTGCCCGATAAGGCCATCGACCTCATCGACGAGGCCGGTGCCCGCGCTCGTATCGCCGCGAATCGCGCGCCCGAGCCGGTGCGTGAGGCCGAGCATCGCATTGAGAAGCTCAAGGCCGCCGCGCAGGAGGCCACCGAGAGCGACGACATGAACAAGGCCGCCGAGATCACCGAGCAGCAGAAGGCTGCCGAGATTGAGCTCGCCGAGGCCAAGGCCGCCTGGACGGCCGAGCTCGACGCCAGCCCGCTCGCCATCGACGTGAGCCAGATCGCCGACATCGTGTCCGTGACTTCGGGCGTGCCGGTGTCCTCGCTTACCGAGAGCGAGAGCCGTCGCCTGCTGCAAACCGAAAGCGTGCTCAAGATGCGCATCATCGGTCAGGATGAGGCTGTCGAGGCAGTTGCCAAGGCCGTGCGCCGCAGCCGCTCGCCGCTCAAGGATCCGCGTCGCCCAGGCGGCAGCTTTATCTTCCTGGGTCCCACTGGCACGGGCAAGACCGAGCTCGCCAAGACGCTCGCCGAGTACCTCTTTGGCAGCAAGGATGCGCTCATCAGCTTCGACATGTCCGAGTTCGGTAGCGAGTTCGAGGTCTCCAAGCTCATCGGTAGCCCTCCGGGTTACGTCGGTCACGATGAGGGCGGCCAGCTCACCAAGGCCGTTCGTCGCCACCCGTACTCGGTCGTGCTGTTCGACGAGATCGAGAAGGCGCACCCCGACATCTTCAACATCCTGCTGCAGGTGCTGGAGGAGGGCCGTCTGACCGATAGCCAGGGCAAGACGGTTGACTTCCGCAACACCGTGATCATCATGACATCCAACGTGGGCGCCCGCGAGATTGCACAGGATGCAAGCGTTGGCTTTGGCACCACCGGCGAGCAGGGCCTCACCTCGAGTGAGATCCGTGGTCGCGCGATGGGCGAGCTCAAGCGCCTGTTCCGCCCCGAGCTGCTCAACCGCATCGACGACATCGTGGTGTTCCAGAAGCTCTCGGGTGAGAACCTGACCAAGATCGCGCACCTGCTGGTGGACGACCTGCGTCAACGTTTGATTGCCAACGGCATGAACATCAAGCTTACCGATGCGGCCTATGACAAGATCGTGGCGGAGGGCACCGACCTCACCAACGGTGCGCGTCCGCTGCGCCGCGCCATCCAAAAGCTCATCGAGGACCCGCTGTCTGAGGAGCTTTTGGCCGGCGAGTGGGGCTGTGGCGATACCGTCCTGTGCGACGTGGCCGATGGCAAGTTTGTCTTTAGCCATGGCACGGGCGAGATCCCGGCACCGCGTCCGGCGGGCACGCTCGGTGGCGATACCGCTCCGGCGGCACCGCACACCGGAAACGCCGCGCCTGTGAGCAGCGGCGTGACCTCGGGCCCCGGCGGTATGATGCAAACCGGCTCCGGCGCGCTGTAGGGATTGAGCATAACCTTGCAAGATGGGGGCGTTTCCGATGAGGAAGCGCCCCTATTTCCATTGAAATGCGCTCATATCTTCCGTGCTATACTAAATTCAAAGATACGTATAGCAAAGGAGCCGAAATGTCTACCTCGATGCTCGATACGCGGCCGGTTCAGATGAACGTGCGCATAGATCGCCAGCTCAAAGAAGCGGGAGATGCGGTGCTGGCCCATATCGGTATGACGCCGTCGCAGGCTGTTCGGGCGCTTTGGGAATATCTGGTCATCAACGAACGCATGCCTTCAAAGGAGGGGAGCGCAGAGATTCCCTCCGACGAGGCGAACCAGCGATTCGTGGAATCAAGAGCAGCACAGGGTAGCCATATCATTCGCGATTCGTGCCTCAAATACGGCATCCCCATCCCTGAGTTCTCGGGTGACTACGACGACCTCTATGAGGAGGCCATGGCCGATCGCTATCCCGAGTGGGTGGAGCTATGAGTGCGGGCGGAATCCTCAAGCTGTTAATCGATACCAATGTATGGATGGATTATTTTTCTGGTAGGTCTGACCGTACGGCAAACGTCGTCCATCTGATTGAGATTGCCGACGCCTCGGAGCTGATTGCCCTGTTTGCCTCGTCGCTTTCGGTCAAAGATGTCTCGTATCTTGTCTCGGCGGCAATCAAGAGAGAGTGCCTAAGGAAGAATGGCTCGCTGAGCGATAGCGCCATTGCGGCGGCGGACGAAACGGCCTGGGCATGCGTTCGGCAGATGCGCGAGCTCGCCCTTATCGCGCCGGTGGGAGCAGACGAGGTGTTCGACTCCTTTATGTTCAGACATCATCACAATGACTTTGAGGATGACCTGATGCTGGGCGTTGCCAATCGCATCGACGTCGATTACGTCGTGACGGAGGACAAAAACCTCATTAAACATACCAATGGTGTATGCATTAACGTTGAAAAGGCGTTGAGGTTGGTTGGAGAGGTCAACAACTCATCCGCCCTGTCCATCTAGCCTGCTCCATCTTGATAAAGTGACGTTCCTCGCCGTTAGCCGATGATGCGAGGGCGCTCGGCGTTTTCGACTGGTTTATGCACGTAAAGTCTGGGAATATACAAGTCGCAAGCCTTACTGTCAAACCAGTTGCGCCAAGGAGGCACCATGGACTACAAGATCACTGGCTACGAGCCCGCCCAGCTGTTCCATTTCTTTGAGGAGATCAGCGCGATCCCCCGTGGGTCTGGCAACGAGAAGGGCATCAGCGATTTCCTGGTCGCGTTTGCCAAGGAGCGCGGCCTCGACGTGTATCAGGACGAGGTCTACAACGTCATCATTCGCAAGCCCGCATCTGCCGGCGCCGAGAATGCCCCGACCGTGATGCTGCAGGGCCACATCGACATGGTGTGCGACAAGTTGGGCTCCGTTGAGCACGACTTCATGACCGATGGTATCGACCTGGTCGTCAAGGACGGCGTCCTTACCGCTAACGGCACCACCCTGGGCGCCGACAACGGCATTGCTGTCGCTCTGATGCTTACCGTGCTCAACGACGATTCGATTGCTCATCCGGCCCTCGAGTGCGTGTTCACCACCGACGAGGAGACTGGCCTGGTCGGCGCCGAGACGCTCGACAAGTCCCAGATTAGCGCCCGCACCATGATTAACCTTGACTCCGAGGAAGAGGGCGTGGCCACCGTCAGCTGCGCCGGCGGCGTCGTCGTTACCTACACCTGCCCGATCGTGCGCGAGCACAAGACCGGCAGTACCCTTACGCTCGAGATCTCTGGCCTGCTGGGTGGTCACTCCGGCGCCGACATCAACCTGGAGCGCGGCAACGGCAACCTCATCATGGCCCGCATCATCGATCGCCTGATGGTTGCCGGCGAGCCCGCCATCGTCAGCTTTAACGGCGGCACTAAGGACAATGCCATCAACCGTGAGTGCAAGGCTGTTCTGATCTACGCCGACCACGCTGCCGCCGAGGCCGCGGCCCAGATCGCCCGTGGCATCATCGCCGACGTCACCGCCGAGCTCGAGGTCTTTGACCCCGGCTTTGCCTGTACCGTCGAGATCGCCGACGACGCCGAGGTCGAGGCCATGGACGAGAAGCCCGCGCTTGCCCTCATCCGCGCCCTGCGTCTTGCCCCTAACGGCGTGATTCGCCGCAACGTCGCCACTGACGGCTCCGTCGAGGTTTCCTCCAACATCGGCGTGGTTGCCACTTCTGACGACCAGGTCAAGATCATGCTGTCCCCGCGCTCCTCGATCACCTCGCTGCAGAACGAGTTCAAGGACCGTCTGCAGACGCTGGCCGATGTCCTGGGCTTCGACGCTAAGTTCGAGTTCGAGTATCCCGGCTGGAGCTATGCCGAGCATTCGCCGGTCCGCGACGTCTTTGTCGAGAGCTATCGCGAGCTCTTTGGCTCCGAGCTGCGTATCGAGTCCATCCACGCCGGCCTTGAGTGTGGTCTGTTTGCCGAGGCCCTGCACGGCCTGGACGCCATCGCCGTGGGCCCGACGCTTTCCGATGTCCACACCCCGGACGAGAGCATGGAACTTGCTTCTGCCGAGCGCTTCTACGAGCTGCTTATCGACGTCCTCAAGCGCCTCGCTGCGTAAAGGTCGCACGAGCAGCAGTCCGAGCCACGTGCTAGCGGATTGCAAATGACATTACAAGAGGGGGCATCCGAGCTTTTGCGACGGGCGCCTCCTCTCTTCTTTGAAGCAATAGGAAAATGATTGGCGTCTAGCCCATATCCGCCCTGATGAGGTCGAGGGTGCGCTGGCAATTTTCGCGGACGGGTCCGAGCATATGCTCGCGCAGGTTCGCCATGCCGGGCAGGTCGGCGTATTCGTCCATGACCTCTTCCATGCAAATGGGCACCTCGTAGGCGAGGTCCATCATGGTCGCAAAGCAAAACTTTTCGGATAGCCCGGCATCGGTGAGCGCCGCCTCCAGCGCGGGGTCGCCCATACCGTGGTATCGGCGGATAGCGCCTGGACCGATGCGCCCCACGCGATTTTCGCCGCCAACGCTCATGGCAAGGCGCGCCCGGCGGCGCATGTGCTCATACGCCAAACCCGACGCGACATCGTACATGGGTGCGAGCACCGCGTTTGTGCCTTTGCCTAGGATGAGCGAGTAGTTTTTAGCGTGTGCGTCAGGCGCTCCGATAATGGCGTTATAGAACAACATATAGGTAAAAAGCACAAGATTCATGTGGTGTGGGACTGTGTTAATCAGTCGTTCTTGGATGTCTCGTGTAGTTGGTCCTCCGTCGGCGGTGTATTTCTGGTTTGGCAATACACCGAGCGCCTGGCAAAAGTCCTCCTGATGCAGCCTTTCGATATTTCCGCTGCTATTGACCATTCTGTCGTACCGTTCAACGACGAGCGCGGCTTCGTCTTCAAATGTACAATAGGAGACGTTGGCAGTTGGAATGCCAACACGCCGAGCCGTTTTCATACAGACGAATTCGTTTAAGGCCTGATGTTTGAACCCAACGACACCATTTTTGAAGATATGGGTAGTGGGGGATGACCCTAGACATTCACACCATTGGCCATCATGCCAAGCTAGTGCAAATTTGCCTTGGTTGCCGCCCAGGGACCAGCTTTCGTTGGAGCCCATCCATGTCTCTCTTTCGTCATCGCGAATTGCTTTGAGCTTGTGAGCGATTTGAGAATTGGTAAGCGGGCGGTATGCCGAGACCCTGCCGCGGGCGGCATCTAATTGATCGGTTCGACAAAACTGAACAGCCCCCGCGCAGTCAAGACCGATATGGCACAAGAGGGCGACGGGGTTGTTGGATGCAACGTCATGCTCGGCGGCAATAGCGCGACGCTGCTCCTGACTGTCGGGTAAAAGGCCAAATAGGAACGGGTGGACGATGTTATGGCCATACGTGCGATTGGAAAGTGGCATTGTTAGCGATAGCGGTGCTTCGCGATAGGTTGGGGTGTATACAAAGCTGCAGAGTCCATGCTCGTCTTGCCGGAGAGTGCCGGCTATTTCGCCACAAATGAGAGTCGCAAGCTCCATCTCTGCCATTTATTTCACAACCTTACAGCCAAAGGAAAGGTCTGAAGTACCGGAAAGGCCTTGCTCGGCTGCGATTTGGGCCAGCAAGGCACCATAGGAAGATGGCGTTCCTTGTCGAGCAGGCCGTCTGCCTACGCTTGGCTTTGGCAGGGCATTCGAGTTCGCGATAGGGAGGTTCGCCATCGTCTTCGGATGTTCGGAGGGCGATGTGATGGAGTCGTTATCGCTTTGTGCAAAGAGACCCATGCCGAGTGCGTTAAAGACCGCCAGCAGCTTGTCGAGCCGAATACCCGTGGCGTCTCCTAGCTCGAGCGATGCGAGCAGGCGCTCCGAAACACCGGCTTTTTTGGCGAGGACCGCGCGGGTGATCCCCTGTGTCTCGCGTGCCTGGCGCACGTAGATGCCGGCTTGGCGCGGTGTGGTGATGGGAAGGGTATCCACAGCGATCTCCTAACATGCAGACTTTTGCATATCAGTATGACATGCAAAAGTCTGCACGAAAAGGCCTCATGCAAAACTCTGCATGAGGCCTTGCGCTGGCGTTGAGTTATTTGGGATCGAGTAAAACACTCGGCCCCGTTTTCTTTAAGCCCCAAACGCTCGAATGGGAACAACGTATACGCCGTCAGGGCGTTTATATGCGATTTCTCCCATTCCCGTGAGGACGGCAAGACACGCGGGGGGCTTCGTTCGTCCCATTTTGTCGCGGAGCAATTTATCCCTCATGCGCAGCAGGCTGCGGGCGCCTTGCTCGACTTTAGCCTCGCTGAGCTTGATCTCGAATGCTCCCCATGTTCCATCCGCAAGCTCAACAACGGCATCGATTTCTAGGTCTGAATCGTCGCGGTAGTAGCGGACGGGGTGAGATCCTGCGGCATCGAGTGACGAGGCGTATACCTGTAAATCTCGCATGCAGAGGTTTTCAAATGCAAGACCGAGCGTCTGGTAGTCTTCGAGTAGGCTTTGGTTGTTAAGGCCCAGTGCTGCAACGGCTAAAGAGGGGTCTGCGAAGTAGCGTTTGGGCTTTGTCCTCATGCGATTGGGGGAGCGCGATGCCGGAACCCATCCGGGCAGCTCGTCAATCAAATAGAGCTGCACGAGGTATTCAAGATGCTGTGAGACTTCTCGCTTTTGGGCGTCCGTTGGCGCCTTGTTACTATCCAGGGCAAATACATCACGGGCGAGCGTGACGTTTGTACAGGACTGTCCAAGATTTCGTGCAAGAGACTCTGCCACGCGTGAGCTTATGAGCTCGCGCCCGCCAAGGTCGGGAACGCTCTTATTATGCACAGCATCGAGATAGCCCATGAGTACGGGCCGAATTGTGTCAGAAGTTAGTGCAAGCGCGTCGGGCCACCCGCCGCGACAAATGAGCTCGGTAAGAGAATCGATTCCCGACGCACAGGGGCATGGGGCAAACTCGCCTTTAAACAGGGCGGCTAGGCTTACCTTACCTGTTGAATCACCGCTCTCTTGAAGACTCATGGGATGCATGCTCAGCCGACCGATTCGTCCGGCTCCGCTGTGGTTCACCTTGTCTTTTGCCGGCGTGGAAGAGCCTGTTAAGATCCACTGGCCCTTTTCCGTGGTGTCATCGACAGCATGGCGTACGCAGTCCCAAACCTGGGGGACGCGCTGCCACTCATCAATAACGTGAGGGGTCGCGCCAACGAGTGCATACTGTGGGTCGGACTCGATGAGCAATTGGTTCGAACCGCGATCGACGTATATGGCACTATTTGCATGGGCAAGCGCGGACCAAGTCTTTCCACACCATTTTGTGCCTGAGATCTCAACGGCGCCGAACAGATTGAGATATTGATCAATTTTCCGGTCGATGAGCCGTGGGATATACGTGTCTTTCGTCATCGTTGCCATGCTGTTTACCTCGCATTTCCCTAAATACGAATAAAATCATACCCGAAAAACGAATAATACAGTCACATAAAAACGAATGAATCTTTACCCTGAAAACGAATGGCCTTGGACATTACAGCACCAAAATCCCCAGGTGCTCCAGCAGAATCTTGAGGCCGATGAGGACGAGCACGACGCCACCCACGATGGTGGCGGGTTTTTCGTAGCGCGCGCCAAAGGTGTGGCCGATCGCTACGCCGGCAACGGAGAAGACAAAGGTCGTGATGCCAATGAGTGACACGGCGGGAACGATATCGACCGAGAGCGCCGCAAACGAGATACCCACGGCTAGGGCGTCGATTGAGGTGGCGATGGCGAGGATCAGGTACTCGCCCAGGTCGATTTTTTCGGCATCCTTGTCGTCGCCTTCGTCTTCATCTTCGTCTTCGGTAAAGGCTTCCCACAGCATTTTGCCGCCGATAAAGGCCAAAAGGATAAAGGCGACCCAATGGTCGATGGGTCCGATGATGCCCATGAATTGACTGCCGAGCGCCCATCCGATTACGGGCATGCCGGCCTGAAAGCCGCCAAAGAACAGGCCGAGCACCACGGCGACTTTAAGGTTAATCTTTTTCATGCCGAGACCCTTGCAGATGGAAACGGCAAAGGCGTCCATCGAAAGGCCAACGGCGAGCAACACGAGCTCTGCGAGTCCCATAGTCTGGCTCCCTCTCTGCGGGCGGGCCCGCGTGTACCTCTTGGGGGAGTAACAAAAAAGACCCGTGGCGTACGCGTTGCGCGCACAGCCACGAGTCTCGTTCATTAAGGCAAGCCAGGCCACATCGGCCAGTATGTTGACTTGCCGCGCCATCGGAGGCGAACCCGATCACGCGACTACTCCCTCATTTATGCGAATCCCGATGCTAGCACATAAGCAGCTCATTTGGGTTGGGGCTCTCAGCTGTGTTCGCTCATTCTGTAAGCATCGGATTTCGCAAGCGCCGCGGGGGCAAACCGTGAGAAACTATTTAGCGTTTATGGAGCGTATACGATGGGAGCGATGCCTTGGATAAGAACGAGCTGCAAAAGCGTATGGAACAGGCCATCCGCCTGACGGCACCTGGTCAGCCGATCCGCACCGCCCTCGACATGATCATCGCCGGTCACCTGGGCGCCCTTATCTGCGTTGGCGACACCGAAAACGTGCTCGCTGCCGGTAATGACGGCTTCCCGCTCAACATTTCGTTTACCTCGAACCGTCTGTTCGAGCTTTCCAAGATGGACGGTGCCATCGTCATCGACGGCGACCTCACCCAGATCCTGCGCGCCAACTTCCACCTCAATCCCGATCCCTCGCTCGCCACGAGCGAGACGGGCATGCGTCACCGCACCGCCGCTCGCATGTCGGTGCTCACCGATGCCATCGTGATCTCGGTCTCGGCCCGTCGTGCCGTCGTTAACGTGTACGTTCACGGCAAGAGCTACGAGATCCAGCCCGTCACCACCATCATGAGCTCGGTCAACCAGCTCGTCGCCACGCTCCAGACTACCCGTCAGTCGCTCGATCGCTCCCTGCTGCGTCTGACGGCCCTCGAGCTCGACGACTACGTTACGCTCGCCGACATTACCGGTATTTTCTCGAGCTTCGAGATCATGCAGCAGGCAAAGACTGAGCTTAAGGATTGCATTGTCAAGCTGGGCAACCAGGGCAAGCTCGTGCAGATGCAGCTCGAGCAGCTCGCGGGCTCCAGCATGGATACCGAGTATGACCTGATGATTCGCGACTACGCGAGCGATTCCTCCGAGGCTAATGCCGAGAAGATTCGCGCCGAGCTCGCTCGCATGACGCCTAAGGACCTGTCCGACCCACAGCATGTGGCGGCGGTTCTGGGTTACGACGACCTGGACGAGGACTCCGTCATGACGCCGCTGGGCCTGCGTACGCTTTCGCGCGTGTCCGTCGTGCGCGACGGCGTGGCCGAGAAAATCGTCGACGAGTACGGCTCGTTGCAGGAGCTCATGGACGACATCAGCGAGGATCCGGAGCGCCTGGGCGACTTTGGCGTCAACAATCCTGCCATTCTTGCGGACTCGCTGTACCGCATGAAGGGCACCAAACAGGGGAACGCATAATGGCGCCCGTATGCGCCGTGGTCGTTGCCGGCGGCAGCGGTCAGCGCTTTGGAAATCCTGGCGGCAAGCAGCTCGTTAACGTGGCGGGCCGTCCGCTCATGAGCTGGTCCATCCGCGCGTTCGATCGTAGCGACAAGGTCGGCCACATTGTGGTGGTGTGTCCTGCCGAGCGCCGTGCCGAGATGCGCCGCCTGGCCATCGACCCGTTTGACTATGACACGCCCATCAGTTTTGCCGATGCCGGCGATACCCGTCAGGATTCCACCCGTGCCGGCGTGCATGCGGTTCCAGCGGGTTTCGAATATGTCGCCATCCACGACGGCGCCCGTCCGCTCATTACAACCGAGGCCATCGATCATGCGATCGACGTGCTTGTGGGCGACCGCTCGCTCGACGGCGTCGTGTGCGGTCAGCCCGCGATCGACACGCTCAAGATCGTCGACGGCGATAACATCGTCGAGACGCCGCCGCGCGAGCTCTATTGGGCCGCACAGACACCGCAGATCTTTAGCGTCGACGCTATGAAGCGCGCTCACGCCGCTGCTATCGCCGAGGGCTTTATCGGTACCGACGATTCATCGCTGGTAGAGCGCATGGGCGGGCGCGTCCGCTGCGTCCAGAGCCCGCGCGATAACCTTAAGGTGACGGTGCCCGAGGACCTGCGTCCCGTAACCGCGATTTTGCTTGGCCGCATGGCCGAGGGAGAGGACCTTCCCCATGTTCAGTAACCTGCGCATTGGCCACGGCTACGACGTCCACCGTTTGGTGGAGGGGCGTCGATGCATCATCGGCGGGGTCGACATTCCCTACGAGCGCGGCCTGCTGGGCCACTCGGATGCCGATGTGCTCGCGCACGCCTTGGCCGACGCCATTCTGGGCGCCTGCCGCGGGGGAGACATCGGCAAGCTATTCCCCGACACCGATCCCGCCTATGAGGGCGCCGACTCGATGGTGCTGCTCGCTCGCGTGATGGACTATGCGCGCGAGCTGGGCTTTGAGTTTGTCGATGCCGATTGCACCATTGCCTGCCAGCAGCCTAAGATCACCCCACACCGCGATGCCATGCGCGCCAACCTGGCCCGTGCCCTGGGCGTTGACGTCGAAAACGTGGGTGTCGCCGCCACCACGACCGAAAAGCTCGGTTGGGAAGGCCAGGGCGAGGGGATCGGCGCCTGGGCCGTCTGCCTGCTACAGAAAACCGTTAAGGAGTAACGAATGCGTATCTACAACAGCGCTACCCATAAAAAGGAAGAGTTCCAGCCTATCGAGTCCGGCAAGGTCCGCATGTACGTGTGCGGCCCCACGGTCTACGACAACATCCACATCGGCAATGCCCGCACGTTCATCAGCTTTGACGTGATTCGTCGCTGGCTCATCGCGAGCGGCTACGAGGTCACGTTCGCCCAGAACCTTACCGATGTCGATGACAAGATCATCAAGCGCGCCAACGAGCAGGGCCGAACGGCCGCCGAGGTCGCGACGGAGTTCTCGGACAAGTTCATCGGCGTCATGCGTGCCGCCAACGTGCTCGATCCCGATGTGCGCCCCCGCGCCACCAAGGAGATCGGTCCCATGATCGCCATGATCAAGACGCTTATCGAGCAGGGCCACGCTTACGCAGCCGATAACGGCGATGTGTACTTTGCCGTGCGCAGCGATTCCAACTACGGTCAGGTCTCGGGCCGTAACATCGACGACCTTATGGTGGGTGCGCGCATCGAGGAAAACGAAGACAAGAACGACCCGCTCGACTTTGCCCTGTGGAAGGCCGCCAAGCCCGGCGAGCCCAGCTGGCCGAGCCCCTGGGGCGAGGGCCGTCCCGGTTGGCACACCGAGTGCGCCGCCATGGTGCATCGCTACCTGGGCACTCCGATCGACATCCACGGCGGCGGCTCCGACCTTGCCTTCCCGCATCACGAGAACGAGTGCGCCCAGGCCACCTGCGCCTGGCACCAGGGCTTCTCCAACACCTGGATGCACACGGGCATGCTGCTGGTAGACGGCGAGAAGATGTCCAAGTCGCTCGGCAACTTCTTTACGCTGGCCGAGGTCCTCGAGCAGCACTCCGCTGCCGCCCTGCGCCTGCTGATGCTGCAGACGAGCTATCGCTCGCCGCTCGACTTTTCTTGGGAGCGTCTGGAGGGTGCCGAGAACTCGCTCACGCGTATCGCCGGTACGGTCGAGAACCTGCGCTGGGCCGCGAACCATGCGACGATCGATGCCGATGAGGCAGCATCCGAGGCGTTTGCCGCCAAGGCCGCTGAGACTCGTGCCGCCTTTAAGGAGTGCATGGATGACGACTTTAACACCGCTGGTGCCATGGGTGCCGTCTTTGGCTTTGTGACCGAGTGTAACCAGTACCTGGAGCAGGCGGGCGACGCTGCCGACAAGGCCGCCGCGCTTGCCGCCGCCGACACGCTGGCCGAGCTGCTCGATACGTTTGGCGTTGAGCTTCCCGAGCCCAAGGTCGAGCTGCCGCTGGGCCTGCTGGGCGTTGCCGCCGGTCTGGTTGCCTACACGGGCGACGACGTGGACGAGGCTGCTGCCAAGATTCTCGAGGCCCGCGCCGAGGCCCGCGCCGCCAAGAACTGGGATCTGGCCGACGCCATCCGCGACCAGCTTAAGGACCTCGGGCTGACGATCGAGGATACTGCCGCGGGCACTCGTATTAAGACTCTCTAGAGGCCGCACGTTTGAGTAGGGACGCTTCGGGACCGGTCCGAAAATAATGCCGAAGGTGTTATTTTCGGACCGGTCCCAGGGCGTCCCGTCCGTTTTCCGTTTAAATATCTCGAGGTTTTCCATATGGCTGACAACCGCAAACGAGGGGGGTCTCGTCCTTACAACCCCGGTAAGGCTGGCGGTCGCCGCGACCAGCGCACCGGCCGTCCGCAGCGTGATGGTCGCGACCAGCAACGCGATCGCGCCCAGGCTGCACGTCCGCAGCGAGATCGCAACCGCGACAACGTTCAGGTCCCCAAGGGCGAGTTTATCGAAGGTCGTCGTGCTGCCGCCGAGGCGCTGCGTACTGGTTTTCCCATCAAGTGCGCGCTCATCGCCGAGGGCGGGGAGCGCGATGCCGCCTTGTCGCGCCTGGTCGACGACCTCAACGCCGCGGGTGTCCGCATGAAGTATGTGCCGCGCGCGCAGCTCGATGTGCTGTCGAGCCATGGCGCTCACCAGGGTATTGCGCTTGAGGTTGGTAACTTCCCCTATGCCGATATTGCCGATATTCTCGACCGCACGGGTGACGGACCGGCGCTCGTCGTCGTGCTCGACCATGTGACCGACGATGGCAACTTTGGTGCGATCGTGCGCTCCGCCGAGGTCGTGGGCGCGGCGGGCGTCATTATTGCCAATAAGCGTGCCGCCGGCGTAACCGTTGGCAGCTACAAGACTTCTGCTGGCGCTGTCATGCATCTGCCCATCGCACAGGTTCCCAACATTGCCCGAGCACTCGACGACCTCAAGGCCGCTGGCTTTTGGGTGGGCGGTGCTTCCGAGCACGCCGAGGGCAGCTGCTGGGATGCTCCCTTCGAGGGGCGCGTGGCGCTCGTCATGGGCTCCGAGGGCGACGGCATCTCGCGCCTGGTGCTCGAGAAATGCGACTTTTTGACCAAGCTTCCCCAGCGCGGCATGACCGAGAGTCTCAACGTGGCCCAGGCGACCACCGCGCTGTGCTTTGAGTGGCTGCGCCGCAATGCCGGCGAGCTCATGGGGGAGGAGTAGCGCATGTCCAAGAAGAACCGTGCCAAGTCCAAGGCCAAGCGCTTTGGCGAGGGCTCGGCCAAGCCGATTGTTTCGGCCGCGACCTATGGCGTGGGCGGCAATGCGTTTGCGCAGGCCATCGCCGATCCGGTCTCGACAGTGCGCTCCAATAAACTCGAGCTGCTGGTGGTCGACGGCTACAACGTGATCCACTGCACGCCGCGCTATGAAAAGCTCGTCTACGACCATTCCGACGATCCGTATTCCAGCGACATCCACGATATGGCGCGCACCGCGCTCATCAACGATGTTGCCGCGTTTGCCCAGGGCCGCTACGAGGCCGTAATCGTGTTCGACGGTGCGGGCAATATCTCCAGCGAGCGCCCCAACCTGCCGGCCCGTGGCGTGCGCATCGAGTTTTCGCCGACGGGCGTATCGGCCGATACCGTGGTGCAGAAGCTTTGCATCGAGGCGCGCGAGGAAGGCCGCGCATGCTCCGTGGTGTCGAGCGACGGCACGATCCAAGCCGTCGTCATGGGCAAGGGCGTCACGCGCATCTCGAGCCGCATGTTGGTGGACGAACTCAAGCAGATTGACAACGACGTGCACGAGGCAGAGGAAGCTTCGCAGATCAAGATGACTCTGGGCAGTCGCCTGAGCCCCGATGCCCTGGCCAAGCTTAAGGCCCTGCGCGGGAGGTAGGGGAGTTGGCGGGGCGATGCTGTCTCGCTAACTCCATTCAGCGATGTCGATCATTCTTTCGAGGCGCCATGTTAGCGCCTCTTTTAGATAAGGCAGTCTCGCTGTAAGAGCGTCGTTTTTGGATAGGATTTCGATTGCCTCGTCAACGAAACCCTCGAGCTTGTTGTCGTCAAACCAGCTCATATCCTCAACAAGCAGCATTTGTTTTGCGGGGCTTGAATGAAACTGCGCGCTGGTAAAACTGTGCTCTCCTGCTTTAAGCTCCTCTAGAGAAATGTTGCACCAGAGCGATGAGCCCGAATCGAAGATGGGGGCTGGTCTGCAGGCCAGTGAGTTGACGTTTCGCGCGAGGCCGAAGTTGCGCCAATGACGATCGTAGTTGGCAATGATGTCATCGCATACGATCATGCGGTCAAGGGCGTCTTTTATGCCTGTCGCTCCAAGCTCCTCGCAGTTTGCTGCATACCGTTCGTAATCGGTTAGTCGCTCGTCCGCATTTGCATGCTGGTTTACATAGAACGCAGGAACATATTCTTCTTCATCAGTTAAGAAGACATTGCATGTGCTCAAGGCGGAAGTACCCGCGCCTTCGAGCGAATAGGGTACATAATCGCAAACGCTTAGGATGCGACGGTGAAGTGCAGTCGCCACCAGCTCGTTATAAGGTTCCTGGTTTAGATGCGCACCTGCCTTGTGGAGGATTCGACGGTCACCCTCGCATGTCCAGTACTTTTGAAGATTGCCGTCCGAGGTGTTGTCGGGCTTTGCGGCAGCTGCCTTACCCTCCGGGGCGAAGGGTGCAATGGTTAGCGAGACGTCATCAAAAGCATTATTGAAGAAATTGATATCTTCCCACGCGAGACCGGAATCTTGGGGCCTAATCCAATACTGGTCGGATAAGGAGATGCCAAGATTTCGTTGCACGAGTTCATCGGGAACATCGACTGCGGCTTCTGCAAGCAGGGAGGCTAGCCCAATGCGCGCGAGCGGGATACCGCGGCCGCGCCACCAGATGCGGAAGGAGTCGAGCGATACAGGTTTGCTGGGAGCAAAAACTCCAATAGGGGCGTGGGCACGATCGACGTCGGCGCCGATGTGGGTGAAGTCTTTCCGTGATCTGCTGTAGATCAGCTGGGCCACTTCGTGCGTGCGGTTCATGAGGGTAAATGCGATCTCGCTCTTACCGTGGCCGCGGCGGGGACGTCCCCCCGTTTTGGTCGCGGAACGGAGTCGCGTGTCGACGCTGCCTTTGTCGATGAGCCATACACCAGAAGCCTTGCGGGCCTCAAGTGCTCCGTTTTTTATGAGCTCCTGCACCCTGCGCGGAGTGATGCCGAGCAGCTCGGCTGCTTCTTTTGTAGTCAACATCGCGAAACCCTTCGCCAAAACGAATAGTTTTATATAGCCAATTGTAATTAAAACTATTCGTTCTGGCGAATGGTTTTAAGATTGAGAGCGCACTGACAGAAATGAACGGGCCTGGTACGCGCTGTTGCTGGATTTTGCATATTTGTATAACGCCGTGCGGCCTGTTGCGCCCCGTCCGTAATTCCTTTATTCTTAACAGGCTTCGCGCGAAAGCGCCAAGTGTGCCAGTGTGGCGCAACGGTAGCGCAACTGATTTGTAATCAGTGGGTTGCAGGTTCGATTCCTGTCACTGGCTCCATGAGAGTTTCGGGCTCTGTTCCCTATTGTGGGACAGGGTCCGTTTCATTTTAGGTGGTGTGCCATCGGGTCAGCGCCCATTCCGTTTTCGGTTTGTCTCGATCTGTAACACCAAGATGGGTAATCCGCTTCTAACTGTTACAGATCGAGATGAAACTTAGGGTGTTTTAGGAATATCTTGATCTGTAACATGTAGAAGCGGAATAGGCCTCTTGCTGTTACAGATCGAGACAAGGGCGGGTGCGGACCTGGATGTCCTGCTCGAGCGTGGATTTCTGGACACGCGAGCGAAGAAAATCTCCCGACCGGAGAACGAGCGTGGATAATTAACTTGGATAGGGAGCTAAGGTAAACACCGATTGTCTATCGACGGCTTTAGAAACAACGACCCCGATTTCATTGTGGAATCGGGGCCGTTTGTGCCCCAGGAATCCGAATGGATTAATCGAGCTCCTAAGGGACTTCTTGGGTTCTTGCTAATGGTCTGCCGAGGATGCCCCCAATGCAGACAGCGGGCATTTACTCAATATAGCTGGGGTTCTTCTTGATGATCACGCGTGCAGCGATGAAGGAGACGACGATGGCGATGATGGCGACAACGCATGCCAGCACGAAGTTGCCCATGGACCCATCGGGAGCGATAAAGATGAGTGCCGAAAGAAGGCCGGGGCATGCTCCCGCAACATACTCTTTCAGAACAAAGATGCCTGCAGGGAGTCCAGCGCAGAGCGCGCCGATTGCCGTGCCGACAAGCAGACGGGGACGCTCGATGAGGCAACCGTAGAACGCGGGCTCGGTTACGCCACAGAGTGCGGTGACGGCAACCGTGGTGACCATACCCCTCTTCTCTTTGTTTCCCTTCATGGCAGTTGCCAGGGCGAGGCTCGTGCCGCCAATGCAGAGGTTCGATATGAATCCAAAGATAATGGGTGCCCAACCGAGCTGCGCCAGGCTCGTAACTTCGATTGCGATGTAAGCCTTATCGAGACCGAGCATGACGAAATAGGGGTTAAGGGCTGCCAGGATCGGAGTAGCGATAAATGCCACGTTGTCCATAAGCCACGTGACGGCATCGCTCAGCGCGTAGCCCATCATGCTGCCGGCGGGGCCAAGGATAATCAGCTCGACGGGCACGACGATGATCATGGTGAGCAGCGGCTTCAAGAACAGTTTGGTAACGTCGGGAATGATCTTCTGAAGGCCGCGGTCGACAAAGTACATGAATACAACGCCCAGTACGATGGGCACTACCGTACTCGAATAGTCGTTCGTCGGGATGGGAATACCAAGAAAGTCGAGACCCTCGGCACCGCTAATGGACGAGCTGATCATGATCGCGCCCAGCAATGCGCCCATGATGGGCTGCATCTTCATGACGGCTGCGAGTTGATAACCAAGATAAACGGGCAAGAAGCTAAACGAAGCGCTAAAGATCGCCAACAGGACCTGGGCGGTTCCGCTATCGGTGCTCAATCCGCAATAATTGACCAGGAGATTCTTGATCGAAAGAATGAGTCCGCCAACGATGAGCGCCGGGACGATGGGCATGAATACCTGTGCAGAGACGTTCCCGAATTTCTCAATCAAGCCCATGGCGGTGTTACCGCTTTTAATGCCTTCTGCAAGGTCTTTGGCGGTTTGGGCATCGTCGGCAACCGTGCCACCGCCGACTTCGATTCCCGCGAAGTCGAGGAAGTCGTTGTAAGCCTCGGTGACGTTGGGGCCGATGATCACCTGAAGCTGGCCACCGCTGACTACTGCCCCGAGCGCCTGATCGGCCGATTTGGCGAGCTGGAGATCGATGATCGAGGTGTCTCGTGAGTCGATGCGAAGGCGCGTCGCACAATGAGTTACCGATGTAATGTTCTCTTTGCCGCCAACAGCCTTTAGGACTGTTTCGGACATTGCCTGATATTTCATCTCTTTCTCCTAACCTTCCTGCTCCTGATACTTCGAGATAAGGCCTCGGTACCAATACCAGCTCTTTTTGGGGGTGCGCTCCAGATTGTTCTCGAAGTCGATATGGACAAGTCCGTATCGTTTTTCGTAGCCGTTGATCCAGCTATACAGATCCATCGTCGACCAGAGGTAGTAGCCCTCAACGCGCGCGCCGTCGCGCTTAGCCCTCATCATGTGCTCGATGAACTGGCCCAGAAGCTCGATGCGGTCATCATCGTGGATCATTCCGTCTGCGTCTGGTTGCTCATAGGCGCCATGTCCGTTTTCCGTAATAAAGATGCGGGGCGCGTCATAGCGCTCGTGGACATCCATGATGGTTGAATACATGCAGCCTGGGAGTATTTCGCGGCCCCATTTATTGCGGGGAACATTGCTGTCGCGGGCGCTTTCAAACAAGGGCGCAATGCATTTTCCTTCGACCTTTTTGCTCGAACCGCCCTTATTGTTCGCCGAAACGGCAAGCTCTCCACCGTGCCAGTCGGTTACATACTCTCGGCAATACACGTTGAGTCCAATAAAATCGACTTTACCGTCTCTGAATTCTTCTACATCATTTGGGGATCGATAGAGCGAGACGCCAAGTTTTTCAAGGATTTCGTCCATTTCTGGCGGCAGTTGACCCTGAAGCGCTGGTGCCAGAATCATGCGATTGGCGAAAAAGTCTGCGTATCGAAATACGTCATCAGGGTGCTCGGTTGCCGGGTCGAGTTCGACAACGCCGCCATCGTGGACGGCGCCGATGATGCCGTCGTAGCCCATTTGACGATATGTTCGAACTGCGAGTGCGCTTGCGCGCATCAGGTTGTACTGAAACTGCATGTACGACTGAACGTCGAGCGATCGATTGGGGGGATAGTTGCCCAACATGTTTACGCAGTAGCTGTAGAAATGCGGCTCGTTAACGGTAGCCCAGATTTTGACGCGGTCTCCAAAGCGCTCAAAGCAAATCTTGGCGTATTTGCAGAACCACTCTGCCATGTCGTTGTTCAGCCATCCGCCTTTGCAAGCAAGCGTGAATGGCAGATCGTAATGGAACAGCGTAACGTTGGGCTCTATGCCATTTTCGAGGCAGCAATCAATGACTCGATTATAAAAATCGATACCCTTTTCATTCACTTCGCCGATACCCGTGGGGATGATTCGACTCCATGAAAGAGAGAAGCGATAGGTGTTTTGTCCGCCTTCTTTCATCATGCGGATATCTTCTTCATAGCGATGGTAGAAGTCGCAAGATACATCACCGTCAACATGGTTGATGTTCTTATTGCTTGTGTGGCTAAAGAAATCCCACTCGCCAAGGCCTTTGCCGTCTTCGTTCCAGGCACCTTCGCACTGATAAGACGCCGTGGCGGAACCCCAGAGAAACGGCATATTGTTCACGTTGCCCATGAATCCCCTTTCCATCATTCAACACGGTGGATACGTGTGGCGGAATTACGATTAAGATGACGTCAACTGATTTGAATCATAGGAGAACGACTAAAGCTGTTTGATTCAATAAATGAACCATGATTTCGAGGAGAGCGGAAAGAGGGATCACGTGAATATCAATGACTTCGATGTGCTCAATCGCATTAGCTCCATCATCAACAGCGAGTTTGGGTCAAACGATGCCGCCATCGCTCGATATCTCATCGCTCACATTAGGCGTTCGAGCGAAATCAATGTTGCCGCAATAACCCGCGATGCATTCGTAACCCGTTCCGCTGTTCGTCGTTTCTGCAATCGATTGGGCTACCAGTCTCTTAGCAATTTGAAAGAATCATTTACTCAATCAGTCTTTCCAAGCGACTTAAGCCATCGAGAGGAGGAATTTGGCTACGAGGAGTACAGGGCAGAGCTTGACGTTCGCATGATCGAGATGTTCGCTGAGGTTGAAAGCGGCGTGTCCGATATCGCTATTAAGTACCTTGCCGACGAAATCGATGGCCATAAAAACGTTGAAATCTGGTGCACCAATAATGTGAGCGCCAATCTCGTACGATTTCAGCAGGAAATGTTTTATGCGGGCAAGATAGTTCGAATAGTTGCTGGGGCTAACGTCGCGGAATTGAAAAACATGGGAGACGCTTCGCAGTCATTGATAATTCTCGTATCGGTCTCCGGACTATTTGCGTCACAGGCGCGTGAGTATCTTGATTGCCGTTCGGGCAGGAAGATTCTAATTACTGCGTTTAGCAACGATGACAAATCGAGGTCTTTTGACCGTGTATATCGTCTTGGTAATGCGGGAAACGGAATTGACCGACTCGGCGTTTATTCGAAATATGCCATGACTTATTTCTTCGACTTGCTATCGTCGTGTTACTTGAGTCGCTACCCCTGCACCAAGGGGGAGCCGCTCTATGGGTCTACTTTGGCCTGGCCCGAGTAGTTGCGGCTCTATAGTTCTCCCGCCTGGAGAATGAGCGTGGATAATCTGCCACTTTGGCCTTAGAGCCGCGCTAAAAGCGGGAGATTATCCACGCTCGATTTCAAACGGGAGAAAGTTCACGCTCGATCGAGCCCGGGAAGCCCGATCGCGACCTATGTAATAGTGCAAGAGGGTCGTTATCGAAGGCCGATACCGCAGGCTCACTCCACTAAGCCAAAGTGTTCCCTCGGGAAATGTCACCAGCGCAGCCAAATCCACCAGCCTTCATATCTAAACTCAACAAAACCTCAGGTCAAAGGTACATAGATACGCCCGGAACCGTGTATCTAGAGGTTTTCGTTGACAGCCCCCAAGGTGGCATCGTATTATCTTCTTCGTTCGCGGGGGTGGCGGTCCAAAAGACCAAAGAACCTGCGGATACTTGAACGATTGGGAGTTTGCCCGAGTGGTTAATGGGGACGGGCTGTAAACCCGTTGGCTCTGCCTACATAGGTTCGAATCCTATAGCTCCCACCCGTCAAGTGCCTGTATAGCTCAGTCGGTAGAGCACTTCGTTGGTAACGAAGAGGTCACCAGTTCAAGTCTGGTTGCAGGCTCCATCCGGCGGTGTAGCTCAGTTGGTTAGAGCACACGGTTCATACCCGTGGCGTCACTGGTTCGAATCCAGTCACCGCTACCATAGGTAACACGGTGGCTTCTCAATAGTATGTTGAGAGGCCACTATGGTATAAAGGCAAAGTCCCGTCCGGGGACGACCTGTTTAGAGGAGGGCTTTATGGCCAAAGAGAAGTTTGAGCGCACTAAGCCGCATGTTAACATCGGCACCATTGGTCACGTCGACCACGGCAAGACCACGCTGACCGCCGCCATCACCAAGGTTCTCTCCGAGACCGAGGGCTGCAAGGCTGACTTCACTGCGTTCGAGAACATCGACAAGGCTCCCGAGGAGCGCGAGCGCGGCATTACGATTTCCGTCTCCCACGTCGAGTACGAGACCGCTGCCCGTCACTACGCTCACGTTGACTGCCCGGGCCACGCTGACTACGTCAAGAACATGATCTCCGGTGCTGCTCAGATGGACGGCGCTATCCTGGTCATCGCCGCTACCGACGGCCCCATGGCTCAGACCCGCGAGCACATCCTGCTCGCCCGTCAGGTCGGCGTTCCCTACATCGTCGTCTTCCTGAACAAGTGCGACATGGTCGACGATGACGAGCTCATCGACCTCGTCGAGATGGAGACCCGTGAGCTCCTCTCCGAGTACGATTTCCCCGGCGACGACATCCCCGTCATTCGTGGTTCCGCTCTGGGCGCTCTCGAGGGCGACGCCAAGTGGATGGACGCTATCCGCGAGCTCATGAAGGCCGTCGACGAGTACATCCCGACGCCTGCGCGTAACAACGACCTCCCCTTCCTGATGGCCGTTGAGGACGTTATGACCATCTCCGGCCGTGGTACCGTTGCTACCGGCCGTGTCGAGCGCGGTGAGCTCAAGCTCAACGAGCCCGTCGAGATCGTCGGCATCAAGGATACCCAGAACACCGTTGTTACCGGTATCGAGATGTTCCGTAAGTCCATGGACTTCTGCGAGGCTGGCGATAACGTCGGTCTGCTGCTCCGCGGCATCAAGCGTGAGGACATCGAGCGCGGCCAGGTTCTCTGCAAGCCCGGCTCGGTTACCCCGCACACCAAGTTCACCGGCGAGATTTACGTTCTGACCAAGGAGGAGGGCGGCCGTCACACCCCGTTCTTCGATGGTTATCGTCCTCAGTTCTACTTCCGTACCACCGACGTTACCGGTACGGTCAAGCTTCCCGAGGGCACCGAGATGGCTATGCCTGGTGACCACATCACCATCGAGGGCGACCTCATCCACCCGATCGCCATGGAGGAGGGCCTGCGCTTCGCTATTCGCGAGGGTGGCCACACCGTCGGTTCGGGCATCGTCTCCACGATCATTGAGTAAATTAGCTCTCTGATATAGCTGACTTAGAGAACCCGGCACTTATATGGGTGCCGGGTTCTTTTCTGCAATGGATATTGAGCTGTTGCTGGTGTCGAGAGGATCGATAATGGTCCTGGGCGCACCGTCGATTAGCTCTCGATGGCTTCATTGATGTGTTCCAAATATGAATGGATCCACCGAGAACCAATTGACTCGAGGTTTTCGTTGACAGCACTTACGTAGAGCTGATAAAGTACAAACTCGTGCCCGTACGGGGCGGAAATGAAAGGTTCAGGATTAATGCGTACTCTAGTTACTCTTGCGTGCACTGAGTGCAAGCGCCGCAACTATACGACCACCAAGAACAAGTCGAACATGCCTGATCGTATGGAGATCAAGAAGTATTGCCCCTGGTGCCGTCACCACACGCTGCACAAAGAGACTCGTTAGTCTCTAGTCACATACGCCAGTAGTTCAATTGGTAGAGCATCGGTCTCCAAAACCGAGTGTTGAGGGTTCGAGTCCTTCCTGGCGTGCCAGTCATTATTCCGTAAGCTCCCAATTGGGGGCTTACGGTTTACTCATGTATAAGCGCATTGCGCGGAGGTAACCCAAATGGCCAACAAGAAGAACAAGAAGAAGGCTCAGCAGCCGGCACGTGCCAACAATGCTGCCGCCAACTCCAAGGTTGAGGCCAAGAAGGCCGTTGCCAAGAAGAACGAGAAGGCTGCGAAGTCTAAGAAGAACGTGAAGCCTGGTTTCTTCGCCCGCACCAAGAAGTATTTCGCTTCGGTCAAGTCCGAGATGAAGCGTGTCACGTGGCCCGATAAGAAGGAGCTCGTGAACTACTCGGTCGTCGTTTGCGCTTCTCTGGTCGTCGTCGGCGTCGTCATCGCTCTGCTCGATGCTGGCTTTGGCGAGGCTCTTGCTCTGTTCTCTGGATTGAGGGGCTAAACCATGTCTAAGCGTTGGTACGTCGTTCACACTTACTCTGGATACGAGAACCGCGTTAAGTCCGATCTCGAGCATCGCATCGAGACTATGGGCATGCAGGACCGTATCTTTGATATCGAGATTCCTATGGAGCGCGTCACCGAGATTAAAGAGGGTGGCAAGCGCGAGACCAAGGATTCCAAGATCTTCCCGGGTTATGTCCTGGTCCGCATGGAGATGGATGACGATGCTTGGACGTGCGTTCGTAACACGCCTGGCGTCACCGGTTTCCTGGGCGGCAACGGCAAGCCCGCTCCGCTTTCCCGCGACGAGTACAACAAGATGACTCGTCGTCCCGGTAAGGGCGATTCGCCCAAGCGCACCTCGGTTGATATTCAGGTCGGCACATCCGTCCGCGTCACCGATGGCCCGCTTACCGACTTTGATGGCAAGGTCTCCGAGGTTAACACCGAGGCTGGCAAGCTCAAGGTCACACTGATGATTTTTGGCCGCGAGACGCCGGTCGAGCTCGACTTTAACCAGGTCGCTGTCATCGCTTAAGTTTTCGTCCGTTCGCGCGAGCGTGCTTCTTCTGTGACTGCTCATCTCAGGAGTGCTTCTAACACGTGCGTGCTTACGATATAGCAAATACTTCACACTCGTGATTCGAAAGGAATGACCATGGCTGAGAAGAAGGTTGTCAACGTTATTAAGCTCCAGATTCCTGCTGGTGCCGCTAACCCCGCTCCTCCCGTCGGCCCCGCCCTGGGCGCTGCTGGCGTGAACATTATGCAGTTCTGCCAGGCTTTTAATGCCGAGACGCAGGACAAGAAGGGCGATGTCATCCCCGTTGAGATTTCTGTCTACGAGGATAAGTCCTTCTCCTTCATCACCAAGACCCCGCCGGCGGCTCACCTCATCAAGAAGGAGCTGAACCTCAAGTCTGGTTCCGCTAAGCCCCAGGCCGACAAGGTTGGTCAGCTCTCTCAGGAGCAGCTCACCAAGATCGCCGAGATCAAGATGCCGGACCTCAATGCCAACGACATTGACGCCGCCAAGAAGATCATCGCCGGTACCGCCCGTTCCATGGGCGTCACCATCGCTGAGTAGCGTTTTTCTAGGTAATGACGGGTGCTCCGACCGGGGCGACCGTTAAATGTGTGTAATAGGGCACACGATACGATGTGGGAGGGCTCATGCCCGTTTAACCACAGGAGGTAATGCACATGGCTAAGCATGGTAAGAGTTATAACGCCGCTGCCGAGAAGATCGACCGCGCCACGCTCTATACCCCCCTTCAGGCTGCCAAGCTCATCAAGGAGCTCGACACCGCCAAGTTCGACGAGACCGTCGAGGCTCACTTCCGTCTGAGCATCGATACTCGTAAGGCTGACCAGAACATCCGTGGTTCCATCTCCCTGCCTCACGGCACCGGCAAGACCGTTCGTGTTGCCGTCTTCGCCGAGGGCGAGAAGGCCCGCGAGGCCGAGGCTGCCGGCGCCGACATCATCGGTTCCGACGAGCTCGTCGCCCAGATCCAGAAGGGCGAGATTAACTTCGACGCCGCTATCGCTACGCCGAACATGATGGCCAAGGTTGGCCGCATCGGTAAGATCCTTGGTCCCCGTGGCCTCATGCCGAACCCCAAGCTCGGCACTGTGACCATGGACGTTGCCAAGATGGTCTCTGAGCTTAAGGCTGGCCGCGTTGAGTACCGCGCCGACCGTTACGGCATCTGCCACGTGCCCCTGGGCAAGAAGTCCTTCTCTGAGCAGCAGCTCGTCGAGAACTACGCTGCCCTGTACACCGAGATCCTGCGCGTCAAGCCCTCTTCTGCTAAGGGCAAGTACGTCAAGTCCATCTCCGTGTCTTCCACCATGGGCCCTGGCGTCAAGGTCGATCCCGCTGTCCAGCGCGACTTCCTGGCTGAGTAACTTATAGTTACCGTCTGAGTAAAGCAAGCATTGCTCAAGAAACCCGGTCCTGCCTCGTGCAGGACCGGGTTTCTTGCTATCGCGCCAAAACCACCACAAAGGGATAGGGTTCTCTTTGTGGCGGTTACCAGGGTGTTCTGGCGGTAGAGGATTCGATGGCCTCGTGGCGCTTGAGTTCGCGGCGCATGGTTTGCAAATTGAGCCAGGCTGCCTGCCAGCCACGGATGGGGTGGTGCGCTTCGTTAAGTTCAAACTGCGTATAGCCGCAGGCGTTGATGATCGTTGACCCGCATGCATGCCGACGCTCGCGCTGAAAGTTCTGGCCATAGCATTGGTGCACATGCCCGTGCACCATATAGTCGGGATTCCATGACTCGAGCGCTGTGTTAAAGCATTCGAATCCTCGATGCGGTAGATCATCCAGATCGCCCACGCCGGCAGCGGGCGCATGGGTGAGCAAGATGTCGCAGCCGCCGACCATCCTCACTTTGCGGGACAGCTTGCGCACACGCTTGGCCATCTCGCGCTCGGTATACATGTTGGCACCGTCTCGGTAGCGCATGGAACCGCCAAGCCCCGCAATGCGGACGCCGCGATACACGTACACGGTTTCTTCAACGCAGATACAGCCGCCCGGTGCATGACGCGCGTAGCGGTCATCGTGATTGCCGCGCACGTAGATGAGCGGTTTGTTGATGACCGTGACCAAAAACTCAAGATAATCCGGATCCAGATCGCCAGCGGACAAAATCAGGTCGATACCCTCAAAGCGCTCCTTGCGAAAGCACTCCCACAGGCATCGTTCTTCGGTATCGGCTACGGCAAGGATTTTCATAGGGCGCGGACCTTCGGCTCATCGTTGGGCTGCGGAATGGTGCCCACCACGTTGTCGGCCAGCCAGTCCATCTCGACGATTTGCGTGCTCGGCAGCGGGGGAAAGCCCTCGATCTGCACCACGCCGTCTTGGCTATGGAGCTCGCCGCCAAATGGATTGATGGAACCCTCGACGATGCCATTACGCAGTAGCTGAACAAGCTTGCGCGTCTGATAGGGCAGGCCCGGAGCGTAACGAATGTCGATAACGCCCGCGCTCATGCCGTACCAGTAGTTGACAACGCGCACCTGATTGTCGTCACTGGTCTCATCCCAGGTGCCATGCAGCAGGCTTCGCACGATAAGCTCGTAGTATCGGCCCCAGTTCCATACCGGCATGGCGATGCCGACGACCTTGCCATCGACCAGACGGTGGAGTCCGTAGGCCGTAGGGTCTACGAGCGACTTGGACATGTCGACGCCGGTCATAACACTCACGCCTTCGCGGCACATGGCCTCGGCAAGGCCTCCGGCGGACACATCGCCCCAGGTAAGGATTACCTGCGCGCGGGGGTCGAGCAGCGAGGCGCCAATCGCAAAGGCGTTGATTTCGCTAAGTGCGCCTGACGCAAAGACCGACGCATGGTAGCCAATGCGATGGTTGTCCGCCATGCTGGCCGCAAGGGCGCCCAGCAGAAACTTGGCCTCGTACATCTTGCCAAAGTACGAACGAACGCTTTGGTGGGGAAGACCGATAGAGCAGTTAAGGAACCGAACCTGGGGATACTCAACGGCGGCCCTGAGCGTGTATTCCATCAGGCGGTGCGAGGTCGAGAAGATGACGTTCGCCCCGTGCTTGACGGCGGTCTCCACGGCGGCGTAGAACACGTCCGGATCGTGGCAGTCCTCGAATACCTCGGTGCGCACGATGCCGCCAAAGTGCCCGTCAAGATACTGGCGCCCTTGGTCGTGTAGGCTGTCCCAGCTCGACGTGGCGCAGGGGAATTCATGGATAAAGGCGATACGTAGGGGGTTGGCCGCCGAGTAGACGGTCTTGCCCATAAAGAAGTTGAGCACGCTGGAGGTGGACTTGGCGGGTGCTATATCCTCATCGACGCTCGGTGCCTCGACAAGATTGACCTTCTCCTCATCACGTTTGCCGGCAATGATCAACTCGCGCCAAATCTTGCACAGGCGGTTTACAACGATATCCGTCGGCGTATCCAGCAGACGGTCTTGGTTGTACACGTTGAGGTAGACGAGCATGGCGTCGGCGGGCGTAATGTCCAGATGGTCGCCACCGGCGCGCAGGTAAGCGCGCTTAAAGAGCAAGAAGGTATGGCGCAGATAGACGACCTTTTTCTGTGGCCATTTTTCGACAAGGTCCTGGCCGAACATCTTGGCTAGTGTTTCGTAGCCGCCTTCGCGCGAGAACTCAATTTCATATAGGGGGCAGACGTACCAAAATGCGCAGAACTCGCCATAGAGGTGGCTTTCGACGGAATCCCATGTGCCGGGGTAGAGACGGGTGACCTTGGCCGAAACCGTCGGGGCGTCCAGGAATTTGAGGACGCTGACGCGTTTGTTGCCCTCCTGGACGTAAAACCGATGCATGAACTCGGTGACGATGATGGGGTCGCGATAGCCCTCGGTCACCTGGATGTCGTAGAGGTTGGACCACTTGCGGGCGAACTCGGTGCTAAAGGGCAACAGGGGCATAAAGTTGCACGAAAAGGCAGACTGACGGCCCTTGGTAACCGTGCCGACGACCATTTCGAGCGGAATGTCCCTTAGGCCGATGCTCTCTCGCTGGCCTAAGGGGAGCTGGGCAACGAGGCTATCGAGGTCCGTGAGGTACGGATACTCGCTTTGGCTGATGGCACGTCGACGTCCTTGCTCGCCGCGCTTGCGTGCTTGACGATAGGCCTCTTCCAAAGTTTTGCTCCCTTAGTCGTTTAAACAACTATAGAAACCATGGTACCATCGTCTCGGTCGCACGAAAAGGGGCAGCTCGTAAAGGGCGGCTGGGCCATTAAGAAATAAACCGCCCATTTGCCCAGATAAAACCTGCCAAAATAAACCTGTCCCTATTTGGCAGGTTGGGCAATGATGGGGGCGATGGCGCGGATGCAGGCGTCGGCTGCCGTGAAGGTGGTGCTGTTGTCGCTGACGATAAAGATGATTTTGCCCTTGACGCCAAAGTCGCCGATTTCGCTAAAGAGCACGTACGGCTCCTTGTCAAAATCTGAAATAGGCGAGACGGCCGTTTTGGTGGCGCTGACGAGCTCGTCTGCTAGCGCATCGAGCGACACCCATTTGGAGGGGTCTTTCACCGCGACGGGCACGGCAACGCGCCCAACGGGCATGAGGTGCACGAGCGTGTTCTTGGAGATGTTGGAGTTGGGGACGATGATGGTCTGCCCGCAGGCGTCCTCGATGGTCGTATGGCGCCAGGTGATGTCTTGGACCACGCCCGACACACCGCCGACCTCGATATTGTCGCCGGGCTTGATGATGCCCATAAAGGTCACCTGCATGCCACCGATAAGGTTTGACAGTGTGTCCTGAAAGCCGAGCGAGATGGCGATGCCGCCGACGCCGAGAGCGGCGACGAGGGCGTTTGCGTTAATGCCAAAGCAGTTGTCGAGGATAAAGCTGCCGCCGATCATCCAGATGACGGCGCGCGCGATGTTGATGAAGATGCTCGATGAAGGGAGTGGGTTATCGTCGCGGTTAAGCAGGTGGTGCAGCGTCCTGGACGCGACCTTGGCGGCAACGGCGGTACCGATGCCCAAAATACCTGCCCAGAAGATGTTGTGGACCCATCGTTGTGCAAAGAAATGAAGAATTGGCTCAAACAATTCCATGTAGGGAAACCTCCTCATGATTGTCTAACCATGATACCCACTAAGAAGCCCATCCGATCACATTCGGACGGGCCGGTAACTTGAGAAGGGGAGGTCGCAGCGGCGTAGGTTGGGGTGCCGGCGAGCACGCCGGCAAGGAGTGCGGCGGTCAAGGCAAGACGGGGGAGGAGCCTTCTCGTGGCAGTTTCCTTAGTTCTTAACCAGTGGTTCCTGCTGATGCTGGATTATCGACATAATATGCGAAAACCGCCGCAAAGGTGTCTGTCCCTTTGCGGCGGTTTTGACGTTTGCCCAGATAAAACCTGCCAAAATAAACCTGTCCCTTTTTGGTAGGTTTAGCTCAGCAGCATGCGGTCGTTGGCGAGCTCGCCACCCGAGACCTCCTCGAACTTCTGCAGCAGGTCGGCCACGGTGAGCGACCTCTTCTCGTCGCCTGCCACGTCGTAGATTACGTGGCCTTCGTGCATCATGATCAGGCGATTGCCCAAACGGATGGCGTCGTTCATATTGTGCGTGACCATGAGCGTGGTCAGGTGGTTCTCGTCGACGATCTCCTCGGTCAGATTGAGCACCTTCGATGCTGTCTTGGGGTCGAGGGCCGCGGTGTGCTCGTCGAGCAGCAGCAGGCGTGGCTTGGTGAGCGTGGCCATCAGCAGGGTGAGTGCCTGGCGCTGGCCGCCCGAGAGCAGGCCGACCTTGGCGTTGAGGCGCGTATCCAGACCGAGGTCCAAGCGCTTGAGCAGCTCAACGTACTCGTCCTTCTCGGCTTTGGTGACGCCCCACGAAAGACCGCGCCGCTGACCGCGACGCTTGGCGAGGGCTAGGTTCTCGGCAATCTGCATGTCGGCCGCGGTGCCGCGCATGGGGTCCTGGAACACACGGCCCAGGTACTTGGCGCGCTGCGACTCGCTCAGACGTGAGATATCGTTGCCGTCGAGCTCAATAACGCCCGAATCGAGCGGATACACGCCGGCAATCATGTTGAGCAGCGTGGACTTGCCGTCGCCGTTGCCGCCGATCACGGTCACAAAGTCGTCGTCGTTAAGGGTGAGGTCGACGCCGGTGAGTGCGCGCTTCTCGGTGACGGTGCCCTTATTAAAGGTTTTTTTGACGTGCGAGAGCTTAAGCATCTGCCTCATCTCCCCTCGTGTAGGAGCTGCGGAGCTTGTAACGCTCCCAAACCACAGGTACGCACAGGGCCACGGCAACGATCACGGCAGAAAGCAGCTTCATGTCGTTGGCGTCCATGCCCAGCTGCAGCACGATGGCGCGGATGAGGAAGTACACCACGGAGCCAAAGACGGCGGAAGCAAGGCGGACACTAAACTGCGTGAGTCCGCCGGGCAGCAGGCGACCGAGCACCTCGCCGATGACGATGGCGGCAAGGCCGATAACGATGGCGCCGGTGCCCATGCCAATGTCGGCATACTTTTGGCTCTGGCAGATAAGCGCACCCGAAAGGCCGATGAGGGCGTTGGAGAGCACGAGGGCGATCATCTTGGTGGTGTTGGTGTTAACGCCCAGGGCGCGGATCATGTACTCGTTGTTGCCGGTGGCACGCAGCGCCGAGCCGATCTCGGTACCAAAGAACCAATACAGGATGGCGACGATGGCCACGGCCAACACGATGCCCAGGATGATGGCAACGGTGGACTGCGGCAGACCGGTCATATTGCTGACGGCCGAGAACACGGTGCCCTTGGCAAGGATGGGTGTGTTGGACTTGCCCATGATGCGCAGGTTGATGGACCACAGGCTGATCTGCGTAAGGATTCCGGCGAGGATTGCGGGAATCTCAAAGACGGTGGTCAGAATGCCCGTGACGGCGCCGGCGATGGCACCGGCGCACATGCCGGCCAGTACGGCGAGCAGTGGGTCGACGTTATTGTTGACGATGAGCACGGCGCAAACACAGCCGCCGAGGGCAAAGCTGCCGTCGCAGGTCATATCGGGGATGTCGAGCAGGCGGAACGTGATAAACACGCCGAGCACCATGATGCCCCAGAGGACACCCTGCGAAACGGCGCCCTGCAATGCAATGAGCATGCTTCATACCTCCTAGGATAGGGTGGACACGTGATTCACCATAATAGCGGTAACAATGCATAGAAGAGTTACGGACAGACGTTTTGTTTTACCTGAAACAAGCAGGGCGGACGCCGGTCTTTAGCGTTCGCCCCAATGACTCAGATATTGAATAACGCGGCTGTGGCGCGCGTGCGGGCCCTAGACGCGTTACCGCGCATGGCGCTACTCGTCCAGAGCGGAAAGGTCGATGCCTAGGGCCTCGGCCATCTCGTCGTTCTTGACGACGACCAGGTCCTTGCTCGAGAGGTGCTTGATCGGCATATCCTCGGGCTTGGCCTCGCCCTTCAGGATCTTAACGGCCATCTCGCCTGCAGCGTAGCCCAGGTCCTCGTAGTTGATGGAGAGGGTGAACAGGCCGCCGGCCTTGCACATGCCCTCCTCGCCAGTCACGAAGGGGAGCTTGTTCTCCTTGCAGATCTGGCCGACCTGCGAAGCACCCGCGGCGATGGTGTTGTCAGTGGGGGAGTAGAGTGCGTCGACCTTGCCCACGGCGGACTCGACGACGGACTGAATCTCGTTGGAGCTCGAGACGGTGAAGTCGGTGTACTCCAGGCCAAGCTTGTCGAGTTCCTTCTTGGCGGCCTTGATTTGGACGTCGGAGTTGGACTCGGCGGTGCAGTAGAGCAGGCCGACCTTCTTAACGTCGGGCAGGACCTTCTGCATCATCTCGAGCTGCTCGGCGACCGGGGTGAGGTCGGAGGCGCCGGTGACGTTGGTGCCGGGCTTGTCGTTGTCCTGGACCAGGCCGGAAGCGGCGTAGTCGGTGATGGCGCAGCCAACGATGGGGATATCGGCCGTGGCGCCGGCGGCAGCCTGCGCGGCGGGCGTAGCGATGGCATAGATCAGGTCGACGCCATCGCCCACGAACTTGTCGGCGATGGACTTACACGTGGACTGGTCGTTCTGGGCGTTCTTCTGGTCGATCTTGACCTTAAGGCCGCTCTCCTTGATGGCCTTGACAAAGCCGTCGTTGGCGGCATCGAGTGCGGAGTGCTCGGTGAGTTGCAGAACGCCGATGGTGTAGTCGGAACCGGCGGCAGCAGAGCCGGAACCAGAGTTGCCGCCGCATCCGGCGAGCGGGGCGAGCGCGAGCAGACCGGCGGAGACCAGAAGGCTCCTGCGGCTGATGGTGATGTCCTTCATATCATTACCCCCAGTATAAAAATGGCTGGAAACACTGCACTGGGACAAAGTGCAAGTGGAACTATAGTAGCGCTGATGTCCATTTTTACAACAGCCTGGCGGGTTTTTTAATACAGAATCGGATGGGCGGTACGGGTAGTCGAATGGACGGCGGAGGGTCTTATGCGGTGGAGGCGGCGTCGTCCTCGTCCAGGGCGGCGAAGAGCTTCTTGCCGTCGAGGAGACGTGTGGTGACGTTTCTCATGCGGCCGATCTCAACGGTACGCAGCGTGTCGTCGGCGCCTCGCGCGTCATAGACCGTTCCCAGCAAATACGAGATGCCGTCTCGTTGCTTGATGGCAAAGGGCCGGAGTGTCATCCGTGCCACTTCGACCTCTCCGCGTGCCGTGACACTCGAAATATCAAAACTCACCGTGGTTCCGTGGTCGATGGCCTGCTCGATGAGCTCGCAGGCATCGATGCGCTTGACGGGCGTGCGTGTGGCCTTGGTGGATTTGCCGCCTACGCTTGGAGCAGGCTCGGGTGCATCGAGGTAGCCGCGAACGTCGGCGCTCGCCATGGCGACCAAGTGCTGCGCCATGCTCTTGCGGATAGCGATAGGCGTGGAGCGGTTGCGCATGACCATACCGTGGAGCCGGATGATCTCTTCATCGGTGAGCGGGCGGGTAAGAAGTTTGTAGCCCACGCCGCGTTTGTACTCAATTTCGTATCCGGCATGGCGAAGCGCGGAGATGGCGGTGTAGATGCTGCGCCGCGCCGCCGAGATGGGCATGCGGGCGGGGTCGTCGGGATGGGCGAGGCACCGGATCAACTCATCGGAAAGCATGGCCTTGTCCTCGCCGGTGTTTTCGCTTAATAGTTGCAGGATGCGAACGGCGCGATAGGCTGCCATCGAGGCGGCGCCCCTCGTCGTGGTGTCGTAGGTTTCAACAGCGGCTTCGGTCATGGTGTCCACGTCCTTTCCGTTTTGGGTGGCGACGGTATGGAGCCTAGGACGTGGGGCTTTCCCAGGGGCGCAGGGCGCTCTGGGCGGTCGGTAGTCGTCGGCAAGCGGCGGGTCGAGTTTTCAACAGCCCTGCTCAACTGACCAAAATCTTGCCAAAAGCTTGACGGATACTGTTGAAAAAAGCGCCCCTCGGCTTGCCGAGAGGCGCTGGCGTGATGCGCTGGAACGCGTTTGGTGGCGCTGTGGCGATTAGAAGTCGGCGTTGCCCACGGTGCGCGGGTGCGGCAGGACGTCGCGGATGTTGCCCACGCCGGTCAGATACATGACCAAGCGCTCGAAGCCCAAGCCGTAGCCGGCGTGCTTGCAGGAACCGTAGCGGCGCAGGTCAAGGTAGTACTTGTACTGCTCGGGATTCATGCCCAGGTCCTTGATGCGGGCCTCGAGCAGATCCAGGCGCTCCTCGCGCTGGGAGCCGCCGATAATCTCGCCGATACCGGGAACCAGGCAGTCGGCGGCGGCGACGGTCTTGCCGTCCTCGTTCATGCGCATGTAGAACGCCTTGATCTCGGCCGGGTAGTCGGTTACGAAGGTCGGTCGCTTAAAGTGCTCCTCGGTCAGGAAACGCTCGTGCTCGGTCTGCAGGTCGATGCCCCAGCTGACGGGGTAATCAAACTGGTGGCCAGCAGCGACTGCCTGCTCCAGGATTTCGACAGCCTCGGTGTAGGTAACGCGGGCAAAGTCGGAGTTTGCCACATGGTCCAGGCGCTCGATCAGGCCCTTGTCCACAAACTTGTTGAGCATATTGAGCTCGTCGGGGCAGGTGGCCATAACGTCCTTAAGGACGTACTTGAGCATGGCCTCGGCGTTATCCATGTAGTCGTTCAGGTCAGCAAAGGCCATCTCGGGCTCGATCATCCAAAACTCGGCGGCGTGGCGCGTGGTGTTGGAGTTTTCGGCGCGGAAGGTGGGGCCAAAGGTGTACACGTCGCCAAAGGCCATGGCAAAGTTCTCGGCATTGAGCTGGCCGGACACGGTAAGGCTCGCGTGCTTGCCAAAGAAGTCCTGGCTCCAGTCGACCTCGCCGGACTCGGTGAGGGGCGGGTTTTTGGGGTCGAGCGTGGTCACGCGGAACATCTCGCCGGCGCCCTCGCAGTCACTCGTGGTGATGATGGGGGTGTTGACGTAGACAAAGCCCTGCTCCTGGAAGAAGCGGTGGATAGCGGCAGCCGCGACAGAGCGGATGCGGAACACGGCGCGGAACAGGTTGGTGCGCGGGCGCAGGTGCTGCTGGGTGCGCAGGAACTCGACGGTTGCGCGCTTCTTCTGCAGCGGGTAATCCGGGGCACTCGTGCCCTCGACCTCGATGGAGGCGGCAGAAAGCTCGAAGGGCTGGGGCGCATCGGGGGTCAGTTTGACGGTGCCGGTGCAGATGAGTGCGGCCGAGACGTTTTGATGGGCGATCTCGTCGTAGTTGTCGAGCGCCTCGCGGTTCATGACGACCTGCAGGTCGCGGAAACAGCTGCCGTCGTTGAGCGTAACGAAGCCAAAGTTCTTCATGTCGCGGACGGACTTGACCCAGCCGGCAACGGTGACGGTCTGGCCACCGAGCGACTCGGCATCGGCATAGAGCTGCGCGATTTTGGTGCGGTTCACGTATCCTCCCATAACGGTTGTACGGATTATTTCCAAACAGTTAACCATTCTAACCCGCGAGTGGGGGCGTAGCAAAACGTCGGGTGTGATGTATGGGCGTGACGTGGGTACCGCGCAAGCGCCGATTCTGCGTTGCCTAGTGCCCGCAGATGGCTTGGCGTATGAGGTCAGCGTAGGTGTCGATTCCCGCCTGGGTGAGGTGTGTGCCGTCGTCGACAAGGTATTCGCTGTGGCCCTCTGAGGCACCGTTCCAGTCGATGACGCCGGCGTTATCGTTTTGGGCGCAGACGTCACGAATCGTCTGGTTATTGCGGTCCTGTAGCTCGAGCGGTACGCGTACAGTTACAAAGTAGATGGGCTTGCCGCCTACGGCGTTAATCACGTCCTGCACTTGCTGAGGATCGCGGATGAGGCCGTTGGTGCCAAGCGCACAGATGACCACGCTTGGATCGTAGTTGGCACTGTCCTGTGCATAGGCATCCTGGAAGGTGTAGAACTGGCGGCTCACCACGCCGTCGATGTACACGTTGGGAAGCACCGCCTGAATGCCAGGTTGGGCACCTGCGGTGACCGAGTCGCCGATCATGAGCACGCGGGCGTCGCAGGTTCCAGTTGCCTCGTCGTAGGTAAAGCTCTTCCAGTCAAGGTTCTTCGGGACCTTTTCGGCGATAGGTCCCTCTTTGGGCTTTTGCTTGGTTGCGTCATCGGATGCGGTGTCGCTGGGCTGGGAATCTTTACCGGATGCGGCCTTGCCGCCCTTGATGTTCGCGCCGTTGTCCTGAGCCGAGGTCGCGTTCTGGGCCAGCTCGGGACGGAGCTGCTCGGCGCGGGCGGTGGCGATGCCTGCCCAGTCAAGCGGCGCGAAGGCAAGTGCGGCGACGCATGCGGCGCCAAACGCGGGGAGCACTATGGCGGGCGCGGGGCCGTGCTTTCTTGCCGTGCTGTCCTGTTGGGCCGACTTGTGGGACCAAGGGCGTTCGACGAGGCGATAGAAAACCTCGGCTACCGCAAGGATCAGTACAAGCTGTAGTACCTGCTCCCACCAGGCGATGCGGGTAGTGCGGGTTGCGGGGTTCATAAGAATCAGTAGGGGATAGTGCACCAGATAGACCGAGAACGAGCGCTGGCCCAGCCAGACGAGCGGTTTGGCCGACAACAGGCGACGCACGATGCACTCCGTATTCTGCACGCAGATGATGAGGAGTCCGGTGACGAGGGCAAACAGCAAAAAGCCGCCGCGGTAGAGCCAGGCGCTCTCTCCAGTCAGCATGAGTGCGCCGGCTATAACGGCAACGAGCCACGCGATAGAAATCGCGTTGACTTTTGAGATGCCCTTGTTGGCGCCGGGGGTATGGATGTCACCGCTCAGCATCTCGCGCAGACGCGGCGCGGCGATGGCGGCTAAGGCTCCGCATAGAAGCTCGGCGGCACGGGCGTCGGTTCCGTAGTAGACGCGCGATGTGTCGGCGGTGGGATTAAACATGAGGACCATGGCCGCCGTCGATACAAGCGCGAATGCGATCGTGATGCCGATGGCGGTGTTGCGCGACTTGGTTTTGCTGTACAGCGCCATAAGGATGATCGGCCATACCAGATTGAACTGCATAGTGACAGCGCAGAACCACAGGTGCGTGAGCGGCGAGGGGAGCCCCGCGGCGGCGAAATACGAGACGTTGCGGAAGATGTAGAACCAGTTGCTCAAAAAGAGTGCCGATGGCAGGGCGTCCTGCTGCACCTTAGGGAGTAAGCTCGGGGCTGCGATGTAGGTGGCGATGGCGGTAAGCGCGATGGTCACGACGATCGGCGGCATCATGCGTGCAATGCGGCGGCAGATATAGCGCGGGTACGAGAATCCGTCGCGTGCCGTGGCTCGCATAATGCTTTTGGTGGCGAGATAGCCGCTCAGCGTAAAGAAGAGTGTAACGCCCAAAAAACCGCCGGTCAGGCGGCTGGGGCGAAGGTGATATAGGACGACGCCGGCGATGGCGAGGGCGCGGAGCCCGTCGAGCGCGACGATGCGTTGGTTGCGTTGAGGGGCGGTATGTGCGGCGCCCGTGGGTGTGTTTTGCATCGATCTTTCCTCCAATGTCGACCTAGCAGTCTAGCGCTCTGCGCGGACAAAGGAAGGGGGTTCGTGCGGTTGAACAACATGCCGCGGGGCGATGCTTCGCTACGCAAAAGCCGCACCTGCGTTGATACTCAGCTGCCAATATAGAAACGTTTCAGAACCTCTACATAGGCAAAAACAACAACACAAATGCGGCAAAGATGCACAGGCGGTTGACCCGTTATGTGACGGCGGTCTGCTACTTGGTCTTGGCAACCAGCAGCGGATCGCCAAGCTTGACGAGCGGATTGCCGTCGATAAGCGTGCCAGACTCGCCGACGTGGTCAATGCTCTTGAGGCGGTCGAGCTCAGAGACGATGACGGTCACGATGTCCTCGTGGCCGGCGGCCCTGATAGCGTCGCGGTCGAAGCTGATGAGCGGCTGGCCGGCCTTGACCGTGTCACCCATCTCGACAAAGCGAGCAAAGCCTTTACCGTTCATTTTCACGGTGCCCAGGCCGACGTGGATAAACACGCGTAGGCCGTCCTCGGTAATCATGCCGATAGAGTGGTTGGTGACGGTGGTGGCGCCGATACGGCCGTTGGCGGGGGCGTAAATGGTGTCGGTGATGGGCTCGATGCCATAGCCCTGGCCAAGCATGCCCGAGGCAATGGTCTCGTCGGGAACCTCATTCAGGTTGACGAGCACGCCGTTGACGGGGGCGTATATGACGCCTTCGCGGGTGGCGAAGCTTGCTGCGGGCGGAACGGACGCCTCGCCCGACGAAGCGAGCGTGGACTTGAGCGAATCGAGCAGACCCATAGATGCCTCCAACGTATCAAGTGCGCATATCGCGCGCTTTGTTTGCCGGAAACGTTTCGTATGTGTTTCACGGCTTGGTCAACGCCCCTATTCTACGCTGCTCAACGATACCTCTGAGCTGGGATTATGTGATATATCAGTTGAAGGGAAACTTATTGCGGGAGTGTTTCTTCGCCACGGGCTCAAGTGGGGTACGCTTAGATGCGAAAAATGAGTGCGCACGAATCGCACGGAGGGAGCACCTATGATTATTGAGAACCATGCGCTGTGGGGCGAGGAGCCGACCGAGGATTATCCGGCGACGTTTACATATCTGGGTGCCGAGCCGCTGCCCGACAAGCCCAATGGCCGCCGCCCCGCGGTGATCATCTGCGGCGGAGGCGGGTTTACGCATATCGCTCCGCACGAGCAGGACCCGGTGGCGTTTGCATTTTTGGACCGCGGCTACCAGGCCTTTGTGCTCAACTATGTGACGAGCGCCACGGGCGACGTGAGCTTTCCGCACCCGCAGGCGGACCTCGCCAAGATGGTCGCTACCGTGCGCGCCAACGCCGACGAGTGGCATGTCGATCCCAAGCGCGTGTGCATCGTGGGTTTCTCGGCGGGCGGCATGATCTGCGCCTCGTTGGCAACGCAGTGGAAGACCGGACCCTTCGCAGGCCTTGCCGGGGCTCGTCCGGAGGATATTCGTCCCGACGCCGTGGTGCTGGGCTATCCGTTGCTCGACTTTGCCTATGTGCGCGATATGCAGACGCGCGACCCGCGCATCGACCTACGCGTGCCCAAGACGGGTGGCAAGACGGGGCGCGATTTGCTCAACGACTATCTGTCGATGGTGACGGGCGGCGAGGCGACCGATGAGCACCTGACCGACATTTGCCCCACCACGCACGTTTCGCGCCAGATGCCCCCGACCTTTGTGTGGGGCGTTTCGGACGACAAGACAGCGCCGATCGCGCAAGTCTACCCGTTTGCGCAGCGCATGGCCGAGGAGGGTGTTGCATGCGAGATGCACGTCTTTGACCAGGGTGGCCACGGCCTTTCGCTCGGCAACGCCAATACCGCGGTCGACAACGAGGACAAGCAGGTTTCCGTCCGTCCCTGGGTCCGCCTGGCCTTCCGCTTCCTGGAGCGCCATCTGTAGGAGGACGGACATCCCCTCAATAACTTGCGGTGAAATAGCCCCTGTCCGGGGTATCAACCAGCCCATCCAGGAACTATTCCACCGCAACTTCGTTTTTGATGCCCCGCCCGGAAACTGCGTCCCAGTTTTGCCTTTCAAGGTGGGACGCAGTTTCCCATAGGGCCTCGACTGGGAAAGCGCGTCCCGTTTCGAGCGGGGATTCCGGGATGCATCTTCCGCAAGAGGCCTGTTTGGGAAACCATATCCCGTTTCGAGCCAGAATTCTGGGACGCAATTTCCCCGAGAGGCCTCATTGGGAAACGGCATCCCGGAATTCGCCCGGATAGCGGTCCCTGGCTTCCGGGAAGACTCCGTCCGGGAAACTGCGGCCCTGATCGTGGCGTTTCTGGTCTACGGCGTTGGTGTTCTGAGCGGCTTGTAACCGAGCGGTTTGCAAACAAAGCCTCTCTGCATATGGCGCATCCACGGGCTATACTCCTCTGTCGAACAGCTGGTTTGGCGGAGGAGTTTTTAGTTATGGCGTTTGACAAGGCGATGGCGCATTTGCGAACGAAGGGCTTTGGCGACCGTGTGATTGTGCCTCAGGAGGAGACGGCAACTGTCGAGGAAGCCGCAGCGGCACTGGGAACGGCTCCTGCGCAGATCGCGAAAACGATGGCGTTCGATGTCGACGGCGCGGCGGTGCTCGTGCTGTGCGCCGGGGACGCGCGTGTCAACAGCTCCAAATTCAAGAAGTTCTTCCACGGCAAACCGCATATGATTCCCGGCGCTGCGGTCGAGGAAGCCGTGGGGCATGCGCCCGGCGGTGTTTGCCCTTTTGGCATCAATGAGGGTGTGGCGGTTTATCTGGACGAGTCGCTTAAGCGTTTTGACACCGTTTACCCGGCATGTGGTGACGACCATAGCGGTGTGGAGCTCTCGGTGCCCGAGCTGGAGGCGGCGTCCGACGCCCAAGGTTGGGTCGATGTCTGCCGCGGATGGGAGTCCGAGGACTAGGCTCCCAAATGTCTGCGCGATTTTGGCCCCGCATCTGTATTAACGGATGCGGGGCCGTTGCTATATAATCGCCTCCGCTCAAAACGATTGGAGACGTTATATATGACTCAGGCAAGACAAGATGGCATCTCACTCAAGCAGTGGCTCCCGCTTATCGGGCTCGCCTGTTGCGCGTTCGTATTCAACACGTCGGAGTTCATGCCCATCGGCCTGCTAACCGACATCGCCGCGTCGTTTTCGCTCACCGAGGCCCAAGCTGGCATCATGATCTCGGTCTATGCCTGGGGTGTCATGCTGCTGTCGCTGCCGCTTATGGTGTTTGCCTCGCGCTTTGAGTTCAAGCGGATGCTGCTGGGCGTGCTTGCCGTGTTCTCGCTCGGTCAGTTCCTGTCCGCCTTGGCGCCGACCTATCCCATCTTAGTCTGCGCCCGCCTGGTGGTTGCCTGCGCACACGCCGTGTTCTGGTCGGTCGCCTCGATCATGGCCTCGCGTCTGGTCGACACCCGCCACGGAGCGCTCGCCATCAGCATGATCGCCACGGGCTCGTCCATCGCGCAGATCTTTGGCTTGCCGATCGGTCGCGCCATCGGGCTGGCCGTGGGCTGGCGCATGACGTTTGCCGCGGTCGGGGCTTTCTCTGCCGCTGCAGTGGTGTACCAGGCGGCGGTGTTCCCGGCCATGCCGGCGGGTGAGCGCTTTACCGTCAAACAGTTGCCCGAGCTGCTCAAGAACCCGTTCCTGATCGCGCTCTACGCAGTCACGGTCTTTATGGCGACCGGCTATTACGCAAGCTACAGCTATATCGAGCCCTTTCTGGCGCAGGCCGCGCACGTCGACGCGGGCGCCATCACCATGACGCTGACGGCGTTTGGCTGCTCCGGCCTGGTGGGCAGCTGGCTGTTTGGCCGTCTGTTCGACGGGCACCGCTTCCCGTTCTTGGCTATCACGCTTTCCGGCGTGGCAGCGGCCCTGCTGCTCATGGCCCCCGCGGCTTCGGCGCTCGTGGCGGTGCTTGCCGTCTGCGCGTTGTGGGGCTGCTGTGGTACGGCCTTTAACGTGGCGTTTCAGGCCGAGCTCATCAAGTACACGCCGGCGGACTCGTCGGCCGTCGCCATGTCGATTTTCTCGGGCCTGTTCAATCTGGGTATCGGCACGGGCACCGCGATCGGCGGCGCCGTGGTTTCGGGTCCCGGTATCGCCTGGATCGGCTTCGCGGGCGGGGCGATTGCCGTCGTGGGCGTCATCCTCGCTATCACGGTGCTATTCCCGGCCATCCGTCGCGCCAAGGTCGTCGCCTAATCACGTTTCCTCATCAGTTGCGGTGGAATAGTTCCTGTTTAAGGCCTCTGAAGGCCCAGGCAGGAACTATTTCACCGCAACTTAGAAAGGGGCTGGGGTAGCTAATTTGGGACGGGGCTATTTTAGCTACCCCTGCATCGGATGCGGGGTAGCTAAAATAGCCCCGTCCCAAATTAGCTACCCTGCTGGGCATACAATGGATGTCGTTGTGTTGAGCTTACCGGGAGGTTGCTATGTGGGCATACGAGACGACGTTCTATCAGATCTATCCGCTGGGCTTTTGCGGAGCTCCGCGCGAAAACGCCGCCCCCGTTACCGAGGATGAGCTCGCCCAGGCTGCCACCGCCGCGCTCAACCCCGATGCCCCCATCATGAAGATTGCCCAATGGGCCGATTACCTGCAGGAACTCGGAATTGGCGCTGTGCTCATCAACCCGCCGCTCGAGTCTGATAGCCACGGTTACGACACACGCAGCCTGCGCCATATCGACCGTCGCCTGGGCGGGGATGCCGACTTTGCCGCCGTGTGCGAGACGCTGCACGCCCATGGCATCCGCGTGGTGCTCGATGCCGTCTTCAACCACGTCGGTCGCGGCTTTTGGGCCTTCCGCGATGTGCAGGAGCGCAAGTGGGACTCGCCCTACAAGGACTGGTTCCACATTAGCTTTGACGGTGACTCGTGCTACGGCGACGGCTTTTGGTACGAGGGCTGGGAGGGCCATTTTGAGCTCGTGAAGCTCAACCTGCAAAATCCCGCCGTGGCTGATTACCTGCTCGAGTCCGTGCGCCGTTGGGCCGAGGTCTTTGGCGTCGACGGCCTGCGGCTGGACGTCGCCTATATGCTCGACCGCGACTTCATGCGTCGTCTGCGCGCCTTTACCCGTGAGCTCAAGCCCGACTTTGTGCTGATCGGCGAGACGCTCCACGGCGACTACAACCAGATCGTCAACGACGAGATGCTCGACTCCTGCACCAACTACGAGTGCTACAAGAGTCTGTACTCCAGCTTTAACTCGGCCAACATGTTCGAGATCGCCCATTCGCTGCATCGCCAGTTTGGCGGTGACCCGTGGTGCATCTACCGCGGCAAGCATCTGCTGTCGTTTGTCGATAACCACGACGTGCCGCGCCTGGCAAGCATCCTCACCGACAAGTCCTGCCTGCGCCCCGCCTACGGCATGCTCTTTGGCATGCCGGGCATCCCATGCGTCTATTATGGCAGCGAGTGGGGGATTGCCGGCGAAAAGGGCGGCCCCGATGGTGACTGGGCGCTGCGGCCTGCGCTCGATGAGCCTGCGTCCAACGAGCTGACGGCCTTCATCAAGCAGCTCGCGCACCTGCGCTCGACAGACGGTGCGGCAGCACGCGCTCTCAACTACGGTGCGTACCGCAACATGGTGATTCAGAACAAGCAGCTGCTGTTCGAGCGTGCCTGCGACGACGCGACAGTGTTCGTGGCAGTCAATGCCGTGAACGAGCCCTATACCTTTGGAGCCGGCGAGCTCAACGGGTCCTTTGTTGACCTGCTTGCCGACGGCGCGCCCACGGTTGAGCTGACGGGTACCCTTGAGCTTGCGCCCTACGAGGTGCGCTATCTGTTGAGGGCCTAGGCCATGGCTGCATCCGACGAGGGCTATCAACATATTGAGCATGGGTTTGAGCCCGTGTTTGACGAGCACTCGCGCGTTTTGGTGCTGGGGTCGTTTCCCTCGGTGCTCTCGCGTGCCAATGCCTTCTACTATGGCAATCCGCAGAACCGCTTTTGGCGCGTGATGGCCGCGTGCCTCGGTGTGCCCGTGCCGCCCAACGAGGGCGACCCTTTGGCGGGCAGTGAGCCTGCGACGCTCGACGCCTCGATTGCCGCCAAGCGATCCATGCTGCTGAACGGCGGCGTGGTCCTGTGGGATGTGCTTGAGAGCTGCGACATTAAGGGCTCGAGTGACGCCAGCATCAAAAACGTTGTGCCGGCACATATTGAGCGCATTACCGATGCCGCGCCGATCGAGGTCGTTGTCTGTAACGGCGGTACGGCAGGGCGGCTCTACAAACGCTATCTACAAGAGCGGACGGGGCTACCCGCCATCGTGCTGCCGTCGACGAGTCCTGCCAACGCGGCGTGGCGTTTGGAGCGGCTTGTCGAGCGTTGGAGTGAAGCCGTTGACTGGGCAGCCTATTAATTTAGATTGTTGATTGAGTGCGGGCGCCGAGGTGTTTCAGAACGCCTCGCCAGATCGGCACGGGCACGGCTGGCTCGGCGCAAACCATGCCGTCGGCGTCGACGTCCTCGGCATTACCACCACCAAGTCGCTGCGCATGCTTAACCGAACAGCCCATACGAACGGCGCCTACGAGCTTGTCCACCGCTTCCGAAAACGGTCGCCGCAAGAGTCCCATGCGCGGTGAGCGACGAAGCGCTGCGATGCCGCTGCCGGCGCAGACGATCATGCCGCCGCACCACGATAACCCCCGACGCTCGCACGCTTCGCGCAGATGGCCAACGACCGTGTGCGCCCGCTCGGGACTCCCACAGCCGGCTTGCACAACAACATAGACGCGCGTTTCCGTGCCCCCAAGGCAATCAAGCGCCTGCTCTACGACGCTCATCGCCTCATCATCAAAGGCATCATCAACAGCGAGCACCATGCCATCGACTACACCGGTGTCATTTGCCTTCAAGTCGACCGGGCGGGGGAGCACGGTGCCGGAAAGCTGTGCATAGGCGGCGATGGCATCCTGCAGGTCCCAGAGCAAAAACTCAAGATCGGCGCTCTCGGGAATACTGACAAACGCGATGTTATGCAGTGTTTTTGGCTTATCGCCGCTCGCGGTCGTCTCCATGCCGCCTCCTTTCCGGTTGGTTTCCGTTTAGGTTACACCGTCTGGCGGCGCCTCGCCGCGCTATCCTAATGCAACCCTTACGAAAGGAACGCCATGCGTCTGCCCATGAATACCTCGCTTGCCACGCTTAAGCCCTCCGGCATCCGTCGGATTAACGCGCTCGCGGCCCAGCGCCCAGGATGCATTGCGCTCGCGCTCGGCGAGCCCGATTTTCCTACACCCGATGTGATTAGCGCCGAGGTGACCGCCGCGCTGGGCCGCGGCGACACGCACTATCCGCCCAATAATGGTCGTCCCGCCCTGCGCGGGGCGCTGTCTGCATATATGGGTGACGCGGGCCTTACGTATTCTGCCGACGAGGTCCTTCTGACCGACGGCGCGACCGAGGCCCTGTCGGCAGCATTCATGGCTATGCTTAACCCCGGCGACGAGGTCATTATCCCCACGCCTGCCTTTGGCCTGTACGAGAGCATCGTCGTGGCCAATCACGCCAAAGCGGTCTTTTTGGATACGGAGCCTGCTCAATTCCAGATTGATGAAGACGCACTTCGTGCTTGCGTGACACCGGCGACCAAGGCCATCGTCATCTGCTCGCCCAACAATCCTACGGGCTGCATCCTCGACGCGGCATCGCTCGACGCCGTGGCACACGTGGCAGAGCAGGCGGGCATCTACGTGGTCTGCGACGACGTGTACAACCGTCTGGTCTATGTGGATGGCTACGAGCGCTTTGCCCAGCGCCACCCGGAGCTACGCGAGCAGACAGTAGTCATCGAGAGCTTCTCCAAACCCTGGGCCATGACCGGCTGGCGCTTGGGCTGGCTCGCAGCCGCAGGGCCCGTCATTGCCGAGATCGCAAAGGCCCATCAATATCTAGTATCGAGTGCCGTTTCCTTCGAGATGGACGCCGCAGCGCGAGCTCTGACCGTCGACCCAACCCCCATGCTCAAAGTCTACCGAGCCCGCCGCGAACGCGTGCTCGCAGCCTTAAGCACCATGGGCCTCGACGTAGTGGAACCAGCCGGCGCCTTCTACGCCTTCCCCAGCATCAAACAGTACGGCCTAACAAGCGAAGCCTTCTGCATCAAAGCCATCAAAGAGGCAAGCGTAGCCCTAGTCCCGGGCGACTGTTTCGGCACCGAAAGCCACATCCGCCTAAGCTACTGCGTCTCCGACCAAGATCTGGACGAAGGCCTAAATCGCCTGTCCACCTTCATTTCAACCTTTTAGCCCACCGGGACGCAACACATCAGCCCACCGACCCAAGCATTATGAGTGGGGGCGTCAGCCAACGAAAACCTGGGCTGCCCAAAGTCAACGCAGGCACGCGCCGCCGAAGGCCAGGCGCATGGTTTTCGTAGATTCCGCACGAGCCGAAGAGCACTTAATGTGCTCTTCGTGCGAGCCAGGACTTGACCGAGCGAAAACCTTGCGCCTGGCCTTCGGCGGCGCGGCCGGATGGTGGAATTGTGTACAGCCAGGTTTTCCGTTGACCGACGCCGGGGTCCCCGCCATAATACTTTCGGTTCACGCACGAATCCGCTGCCAGAGACAGCCGGTGCAAACGGGCATCGCCCGCGAGCTTAATGGGGTATCCCGCCAGCCGAGGTGGTCGAGTAGATATGTCTTCTCGCCCCCGTCGCTCATGCAGCGCGGGGGCTTTCTTTTTGGACATGCCCCCGTCACGTCCTTGTGGCGGACCGTGCCCGAAAAGAGTTCGAGGAGGTGTAATTCATGCCCCAGCAGTACAAAATCGACAAGGTTGCAGAGATCGAGTCCCGTATCGCCGAGAACGCCGGTCTGTTCGTCGTCAACTACAACGGTCTGACGGTTAAGCAGGCTCAGGAGCTGCGTCATCAGCTTCGCGAGTGCGGCGCCGAGATGAAGGTCTACAAGAACAACCTGGTCAAGATCGCCCTCAAGAACCAGGAGCAGCCCGAGATCGACGAGATCCTCGCCGGCCCCGTCGCTTATGTGTTCTACGAGACCGAGCCGGTCGAGGCCGCTAAGGCCCTTAAGGACTTCTCCGCCAATTCCAAGGGTGTCCTTGAGATCAAGGGTGGTATCTCCGACGGCAAGGCCGTTTCCGCTGATGATGTTAAGGCTATCGCCGAGCTGCCCACCAAGGATCAGCTTCTCGGTCAGATCGCCGGTCTCATCTCCGGTTTCGCTCGCGACATCGCTGTCTGCGTCAACGGCGTTTCCTCTGGTCTCGCTCGTTCGATCCAGCAGGTCTCCGAGCAGAAGGCAGCCTAGTCGCTGTTTTCACCCGCGGCGGCAACGTCGCACCCCTGGCGCATTCGCGCCGTGTTTTAACTGATCTCCGTGCACAGACACGGAAACCGAAAGGACTTAGAAATGGCTAAGCTTACCACCGATGAGATCATCGATGCTCTTAAGGAAATGACCCTTCTCGAGGCTTCCGAGCTCGTCAAGGCTATCGAGGACACCTTCGGCGTTTCCGCCGCTGCTCCTGCCGCTGTTGTCGCCGCTCCTGCTGCTGGCGCTGCTGAGGCCGAGGAGAAGACCGAGTTTGACGTCGTGCTCGAGGGCTTCGGCGACAACAAGATCCAGGTCATCAAGGCCGTCCGTGAGCTCACCAGCCTTGGCCTGAAGGAGGCCAAGGAGGTCGTCGAGGGCGCTCCCAAGGCTGTTCTCGAGGGTGCCAAGAAGGAGGACGCCGAGGCTGCCAAGGAGAAGCTCGAGGCTGCTGGCGCTGCTGTCACCCTCAAGTAATCAGGCTTTTTTGCCAGATTTCTTTGCAGACGGGGCTCGCTATGCGAGTCCCGTCTTTTTTGTTTTAGCCCCTCATTCCCATTGCTCGACACGCAGAACGCCGCTGTCTTCGCCGTGCCAATCCCGTTACCGCTGGGGCCAAAAATTGCACCATTCGACCAATAATTTGCGTTGACCTGCTGAAGAATTGCGTTTGCCTTACGGCGACGGATGTCTCCGGCGGTAAGATACTCCGGTATCGCAATTTGGTCTGCGGCCGTTGTGCCGCACGCACAGGGCGCATTCTGCGCCTGCGAAAGGATCCTTGAATAACATGAAGGCAATCATCCCCGCCGCCGGTCTTGGCACGCGTTTTCTGCCTGGCACTAAATGCACGCCTAAAGAGATGCTGCCGGTGCTCGACAAGCCGGTCATTCAGTATGTCGTTGAGGAGGCGCTCGACCCCGAGGAGGTCGACGACGCCATCATCGTTACCTCTCCCGGTAAGCCCGAGCTGCTGAGCTACTTCCAGCCCGATCGCTCACTCGAGAATCTGCTGCGCGAGCGCGGTAAGGATGCTTACGCCGATGCTGTTGCCCACGCGGGCGGCATGCCGGTCGACTTCCGTTATCAGTACGAGCCCAAGGGCCTCGGCCATGCCATTCGTTCTGCTGCCGACGCCGTGGCAGGGGAGAACTTCCTGGTTCTTCTGGGCGACTACGTTGTGCCTAACCGTGACATCTGCGACAAGATGCTTGCCGTTTCCAAGGAGCACGGTGGCGCTTCGGTTATCGCCGTTGCCGCGTGCGCTCCCGAGGAAGTCAGCCGCTATGGCGTTATCGCTGGCGATCGTGTTGGCTCGCTCGAGGGTTTTGAGGACGCCGGCGACGCAGAGCCGGGCGCTGTCTGGCGCATCGGCGGTCTGGTTGAGAAGCCCGCTCCCGAGGCGGCTCCGTCCAACCTGTACATCGTCGGTCGCTATCTGCTGAGCCCGCTGGTCATGGACTTTCTTGCCGACCAGCAGGCCGGCAAGGGCGGCGAGATCCAGCTTACCGACGCCATGGCCCGCTCGCTCGACCGCGAGGCTATGTACGCTGTCGTCATCGACCCGCTCTCGGGCTACGACACCGGCACCCCGTCTGGCTGGATGGCCACCAACGCCCTCATGGCCGCAAGCGATCCTCGCTTTGCCAGCGCCTTCTGGGATGCCATCGACGAGCGCGGCGGTCTAAAGCGTTAACGCGGTTTTACCAAACCGCGTAACGGCTCGACGCTGCACGGGCATCAGAGCGACAATTTGCCATTCAAAGAGGGCGGCATGACCAGAAGGTCAATGCCGTCCTCTTTTCATGTCAACTTGTTCGCTCTGATGCCCGTTCGCTGTCAGCCCTCTACCTGCTGATCTGTCTTGGCTGAAACGGTACGGGTGCGGACTTCGGTCTGCACCCGTTTTTTTATAAGAGCTGCGATCGCCGGCTCTCTGTTCACAGAAAATATATGAACAGGTGTTCGATACATACCTATCTACCTGCACCTTTTCGTCGAAAAACTTTGCTACTCCAAAAACTCAATCGCGTCAAGGCTTTTCTTGCCCAACGGTCGGTACCTGATAAACTATTAGGTTGCGATAACTGGCGAAGCTATGCCTCGCCAACCCACCGAGCATTTCCGTGAAGGAGGAAAAACCTGGTGACCTACGCATACACTGCCACTGAGCGCAAGCGCGTCAGCTTCGGGAAAATCCCGGAGGCCATGGAGCTCCCTAACCTTATCTCTGTTCAAAGGGAGTCCTTTGAGCGTTTTAAGGACGAGGGACTTCGTGAGGCGTTCAAGGAATCCAGCCCCATCCAGAGCCAGAACCATGTTCTCGAGGTTACCTTCGGCGAGCATCAGTTCGGCGACCCCGCGCACACCGTCGAGGAGTGCCGCGAGAAGGATATGACCTATCAGGCTCCGCTTCTGACCGACGTCCGTCTCACCAACAAGGAGACCGGCGAGATCAAGGAGCAGCTCGTCTTCATGGGCGACTTCCCCATGATGACCGATCAGGGCACCTTCATCATCAACGGTACCGAGCGCATCGTCGTCTCGCAGCTCGTCCGCTCCCCGGGCGTGTACTACAGCTCCGAGATGGATTCGGGCAAGCAGATCTACAAGGCCCAGATCATCCCGTCCCGCGGTGCCTGGCTTGAGTTTGAGGTCGACAAGCGCGACCAGCTCATGGTCTCCATCGACCGTAAGCGCAAGCAGAGCGCCACGATGTTCCTGCGCGCCCTTGGCATCGCCGTCACCAACGACGACATCATCGAGCTGCTCGGCAACTCCGATGTGATCAAGCGCACCCTGGAGCGCGATACCGCCCTCACCCGCGAGGACGCCCTCATCGAGATCTACCGTCGTCTGCGCCCGGGCGAGCCTCCCACCGTGGACGCTTCCCGCAGCCTGCTCGAGGGTCTGCTCTTTAACCCGCAGCGCTACGACCTGGCCCGCGTCGGTCGTTACAAGGTCAACAAGAAGCTCAACCTCACCACCGAGGAAGAGGTCACGGTGCTCACCGACGAGGATATCGTCGCGACGCTGCGCTACCTGCTGTCCCTCGCCGCCGGCGAGCAGGGCTTCAAGGTCGACGACATCGACCACTTCGGCAACCGCCGCATCCGCACCGTCGGCGAGCTCGTCGCCAACCAGTTCCGTATCGGCATGAGCCGTATGGAGCGCGTCGTCCGTGAGCGCATGAGCTCCCAGGACATCGACGAGATTACCCCGCAGTCGCTCATCAACATCCGCCCGATCGTGGCCTCCATCAAGGAGTTCTTCGGTTCCTCGCAGCTCTCGCAGTTCATGGACCAGGCGAACCCTCTGACCGGTCTGACCCACAAGCGCCGTCTGTCCGCACTCGGCCCTGGTGGTCTTGCCGGCCACAAGTCCGGCTCCAGCCGCCGCACCAACGTGCCGACGGCCGTCCGCGACGTTCACAATTCGCACTACAGCCGCATGTGCCCGATCGAGACCCCCGAAGGCCCCAACATCGGCCTGATCGGTTCGCTCGCCCTCTACGCCCGCGTCAACGAGTACGGCTTCATCGAGGCCCCGTTCCGCCGCGTCGAGAACGGCGTTGCCACCGACCAGATCGACTGGATGACCGCTGACGAGGAAGAGAAGCACGTCATCGCGCCGGCCAACACGCCGCTCGATCCCAAGACCAACGAGTTCATCACGACCGATGCCGAGGGCAAGATCGTTCGTCCGCATAGCGTGATTGCCCGTACCCGCGACTTCGACGGCTCCTTCGGCGCCCCCGCCGACGTGCCCGTCGAGGACGTCGACTACATGGACGTCTCGCCGCGCCAGATGCTCTCCGTCGCAGCCACGCTGATTCCGTTCCTTGAGCACGACGACGCCAAGCGTACGCTCATGGGCGCCAACATGCAGCGTCAGGCCGTGCCGCTGGTTCACCCCGCCGCTCCCTATGTCGGTACCGGCATGGAGCGTCGCGCCGCTCTGGACTCCGGCGAGGTCACCCTGGCCAAGAATGCCGGCGAGGTCATCTTTGCCGACGCCGCCAAGATCATCGTCAAGCATGCCGGCGGCATGGACGAGTATCACCTGGCCAAGTACCAGCGCTCCAACCAGTCAACCTGCATCAACCACCGTCCGCTCGTGCGCGTCGGTGACACCGTTGAGCAGGGCGAGCCCCTGGCCGACGGTCCTTCGACCGATCACGGCGAGCTCGCACTGGGCCAGAACCTCACCGTGGCCTACATGCCGTGGGAAGGCTTTAACTACGAGGACGGTATCGTCGTGTCCGAGCGCCTGGTGGCCGAGGACCTGCTGACGACCATCAACATCACCCGTCACGAGATCGACGCCCGCGACACCAAGCTCGGCCCCGAGGAGATCACCCGCGAGATCCCGAACCTCTCCGAGGATATGCTTGCCAACCTCGACGAGGACGGCATCATCCGCATCGGCGCCGAGGTCGGCCCTGGCGACATCCTGGTCGGCAAGGTCACGCCTAAGGGCGAGAGCGCTCTGACCGCCGAGGAGCGCCTGCTGCGCGCCATCTTCGGTGCCAAGGCCCACGATGTCCGCGACACCTCCCTTAAGATGCCTCACGGCGCGTACGGCCGCGTCATCGACGTCGTCCGCTTTAGCCGCGAGAACGGCGACGACCTGGCCCCCGGCGTCAACGAGCAGGTGCGCGTCTACGTCGCTCAGCGTCGTAAGATCCAGCAGGGCGATAAGATCGCCGGCCGCCACGGCAACAAGGGTGTTATTTGTAACGTTCTGCCGGTCGAGGACATGCCCTACATGGCTGACGGTACCCCGATCGACGTTATCCTCAACCCGCTGGGCGTTCCTTCGCGTATGAACGTCGGCCAGCTGCTCGAATGCCACCTTGGCTGGGCTGCTGCCTGCGGTTGGGATACCGAGCAGGCCGACTCCGACAAGTACGTCCCCGGTCCGTTCTTCACCGCCACGCCCGTCTTCGATGGCGCCAAGGAGGACGAGATCGCCGAGGTCATCCGCCGTGCCAACAAGAACATGCTCAACAAGGCCACCGCTGCCTTTGGCGATCACATGCGCCCCGAGTTCGTCACCCAGCTTGACGAGCGCGGCAAGACCCGTCTGTTCGACGGCCGCACCGGCGAGGAGTTCCGCGAGCCCATCACCGTGGGTACGTCCTACATCCTCAAGCTCGGCCACATGGTCGACGACAAGATCCACGCCCGTTCGACCGGCCCTTACAGCTTGGTTACCCAGCAGCCTCTGGGCGGCAAGGCCCAGTTCGGCGGCCAGCGCTTCGGCGAGATGGAAGTTTGGGCACTGTACGCTTACGGTGCTTCCAACGTCCTGCAGGAGATCCTGACCGTCAAGTCCGACGATACCGTGGGCCGCGTCAAGACCTACGAGTCCATCGTCAAGGGCGAGAACGTTCCTGTCCCGGGTATCCCCGAGTCCTTCAAGGTTCTCGTCAAGGAGATCCGCTCCCTCGCACTGGACATCGAGCCCATGCACGATGCCGACGAGGACGCCTCCGCCCCTGTGACCGCCGAGGAGACCTCCGCTCTCGACGACCTGGCTGCGCTCGCCGGCGTTGACGCCGACGTCGAGGCCGAGGATGCCGAGACCGCCGAGGCACCCGAGGCTGTCGCCGCCACGACCACTGATAAGGAGTAGTTGACTGTGGCAGATTTCGAAGCTACTGATTTTGACTCGGTAAAGATCTCCCTTGCCTCCGCCGACCAGATCCGTTCCTGGTCGCACGGCGAGGTCAAGAAGCCGGAGACCATCAATTACCGTACCCTCAAGCCCGAGAAGGACGGCCTGTTCTGCGAGAAGATCTTCGGTCCCGCCAAGGACTGGGAGTGCTCCTGCGGCAAGTACAAGGGTATCCGCTTCAAGGGCATCGTCTGCGAGCGCTGCGGCGTCGAGGTCACCTCGGCCAAGGTGCGTCGCGACCGCATGGGCCACATTGAGCTCGCCGCTCCCGTGTCCCACATCTGGTACTTCAAGAGCCCCACGAGCTTCCCGATGAGCCGTATGCTCGACATCAAGTCCAAGGACCTCGAGAAGGTTCTGTACTTTGCCAGCTACATCATCACCGAGGTCGACTATGAGGCCCGCGAGGCCGACGCCGACGACCTGCGCGAGGAGCTCGCCGCCGATCTGGAAGAGATCGATGCCGAGTGCGCCCGCCAGATCGAGTCCCTCAAGGAGCAGGGCAACCCCGAGAACTTTGACGAGTTCTCCGATGAGGAGCCGCTGACCCCCGAGGAGATCGCCTCCGGCATCGTCGACATCGAGGAAGAGTGCAAGGACGAGAAGCAGCTCCGCACGGACGCCTTCAACGCCTTCATGAAGCTCACCGAGCGCGACCTCATCTCCGATGAGCCGCTGTTCCGCGAGATGACCCGCTACTACTCCATGTACTTCAAGGGTGGCATGGGTGCCGAGGCCGTCCGCGACCTGCTCGCTGCCATCGATCTTCCTTCCGAGGCCGAGAAGCTTAAGGCCATCATCGCCGACGAGGACTCCCAGAAGCAGAAGCGCGAGAAGGCCGTCAAGCGCCTCGAGGTCGTTGACGCCTTCCTGAAGGGCGGCAACAGCCCTGCGAACATGATCCTGGACGTCATCCCGGTCATTCCGCCCGATCTGCGCCCGATGGTCCAGCTCGACGGTGGCCGCTTTGCCGCGTCCGACCTCAACGACCTGTATCGTCGCGTGATCAACCGTAACAACCGACTCAAGCGCCTGCTCGACCTGGACGCCCCTGCGATCATCGTGAACAACGAGAAGCGCATGCTCCAGGAGTCCGTGGACGCCCTGTTCGACAACGGCCGTCGTGGTCGCCCGGTCTCTGGCCGTGGCGGTCGCCCGCTCAAGTCGCTCGCCGAGGCCCTCAAGGGCAAGCAGGGTCGTTTCCGTCAGAACCTTCTGGGCAAACGTGTCGACTACTCCGGCCGTTCGGTTATCGTTACCGACCCCAAGCTGCTGCTGCACCAGTGCGGTCTGCCCAAGACCATGGCGCTGGAGCTCTTCAAGCCCTTCGTCATGAAGCGCCTGGTCGAGCTCGGCAAGGTCGAGAACATCAAGGGCGCCAAGCGCGCTATCGACCGCGGTGCCACCTTTGTGTGGGACATCCTCGAAGAGGTCATCGACGGCCGCGTCGTGCTGCTCAACCGTGCACCGACCCTGCACCGTCTGTCCATCCAGGCCTTTGAGCCGGTGCTGGTCGAGGGCAAGGCTATCCACCTGCATCCGCTGGTCTGCTCGCCCTTCAACGCCGACTTCGACGGCGACCAGATGTCTGTCCACGTGCCGCTGTCCAGCCAGGCTCAGGCCGAGGCTCGCGTGCTCATGCTCTCTGCGAACAACCTGCGCTCGCCGGCATCCGGCAAGCCGGTCAACATCCCCTCGCAGGACATGATCATCGGTGTGTACTACCTGACCCAGGTCCGCGACGGCCTGCCCGGCGAGAACCACGTGTTCGCCAGCTTCGACGACGCGCTGCACGCCTATGACTGCCGCTCCGAGGTCGACATGCAGGCCAAGATCCAAGTTCGCGTGTCCGCCGAGAACGCCAACGTCATCAACGAGGACGGCACCCGTATCTTCCGCGTCAAGAACGGCAAGAACGAGTTCGTCGACTACGACGTCACCGGCAACAAGTCCGCGCGCTTCGAGACCTCTATCGGCCGCATCATCTTCAACCGCCAGTGCCTGCCCGAAGACTACGAGTTCATGAACTACAAGATGGTCAAGGGCGATGTGGCCAAGCTGGTTGCCGACTGCTGCGATCGTTACCCCGAGGCCAAGGTCGGCCCGATCCTCGACGCCATCAAGTACTCCGGCTTCCACTACGCTACCCGCGCCGGCCTCACCATCTCGGTGTGGGACGCTCTCATTCCTGATGAGAAGCAGGAGCTGCTCGATCGCGCCCAGGCTAACGTCGACCAGATCAACGAGTACTTCGAGGAGGGCTTCATCAACGAGACGGAGCGCCACATCGAAGTCGTTAACGAGTGGACCGCTTGTACCGACAAGGTCGCAGCGCTCATGCTCGACTTGTTCGACGAGGAGAACCCGCTCTACATGATGGCCGACTCCGGCGCCCGTGGTTCTAAGACCCAGCTGCGTCAGCTCGGCGGCATGCGTGGCCTGATGGCAGACATGTCCGGCGAGACGATCGACCTTCCCATTAAGGCGAACTTCCGCGAGGGCCTGCTGCCGCTCGAGTACTTCATTTCGACCTACGGCGCCCGTAAGGGCCTGGTCGATACCGCATCCCACACCTCGGACTCTGGTTATCTGACCCGTCGTCTGGTCGACGTGGCCCAGGATGTCATCGTCCGCGAGGAGGACTGCGGTACGCACGGGGGCGTCACCTACAACCTCATCATCCCCGGCACCACCGACCTCAACACCGACCTCGTCGGCCGTTGCTTTATCCAGGACGTCGTGGCTCCCGATGGCACCGTGCTCTTTGAGCAGGACGGCTACATCGAGAGCGTCGCCGACATCCAGAAGATGGTCGATGCGGGCCTCAAGAAGGTCAAACTCCGTGCGCTGCTCACCTGCCGCTGCAAGTACGGCGTGTGCCAGAAGTGCTACGGCTGGGATCTTTCCACCCGTCGTCCGGTCGCCATCGGTACCGCGGTCGGCATTATTGCCGCCCAGTCCATCGGCGAGCCCGGTACGCAGCTTACGATGCGTACCATTCACTCCGGCGGCGTCGCTGGCGTCGACGATATTACGCAGGGTCTGCCTACGGTCAGCCGTATGTTCGATATCGTTGGCAACGTCAACGAGAAGATTCTGGGTCGCGAGGCCGAGCTGGCTCCGTACTCCGGTCACCTCTCGATTAAGCCCGAGAAGTCCGAGTACGTGCTGACGCTCACCGACTCCGAGGACCACACCCGTGTCCTCGACGAGCGTCGCGTCCCCGCTTCGGTGCGCTTTATGCCCGAGATCGAGGACGGCTGCGAGGTTCGCGCTGGCGATCAGATCACCAAGGGCTTCGTCAACTTCCGCAACCTGCGCAAGCTGACCGACATTGAGTCGACGATGCACACCTTCGTCGAGAGCGTCAAGGACGTCTACACCAGCCAGGGCGTCGACCTGAACGACAAGCACATCGAGGTGCTCGCACGTCAGATGCTGCGTCGCGTTCAGATCACCAACCCCGGCGACTCCAAGTACCTGCTTGGTCAGTACGTCGACCGCTACGAGTTCGCCGACGAGGTCGAGCGCGTTGCCCGTCTGGGCGGTCAGGCTCCCGTGGCCGAGCCCGTCATCCTGGGTACGCTCAAGGTCGCGTCCAACATCGACTCCTGGCTGTCGAGCGCCTCGTTCATCCGCACCGCCGGCGTCCTTACCGAGGCTGCCATCGAGGGCAAGGTCGACCATCTGCTCGACCTTAAGTCCAACGTCATCGTCGGCAAGAAGATCCCGGCTGGTACCGGCCTCAAGCCGTACGCCAACGCTAAGCTGACGTATCGCACGGCCGACGGCTACGTGGACATCGACGGCCCGGCCTCGCCCAACGCCAAGTCGCTGCCCGAGTGGGCTCCTGTGGAGCTCAAGGACTTGGACGAGCAGCTCCCGCAGCAGCTCGACTGGGCCGGCTACGACGAGTTCGGCGGTGCTGATGGTTCGTTCACCCGCAACGGCCACACCATCTCCGCCGAGAAGGCTCGCCTGTACCTGTTCGACGACCTGGGCGTGTCGCAGCGCTGGACCAACAAGTTCAGCGAGGTCGGCATCGAGACGGTCGGCGACCTGGTCGGCAAGTCCGAGGAGGATCTGCTGCGCATCGACGGCATCGGCGCCAAGGCGATCGAGGAGCTCCGTGACGGCCTTGAGGCCCACGACCTGCTCTACATCCTCGAGAACAACGACGACGTTGCCGACGAGGAAGACCTCTCGCAGCTGCTGCAGATGGTCTTTAGCCCCGACGGTCCGGACGACATCCTGCTGGGCACCTCCGCCACGCCGACGCATCACGCCGACGCCGACGAGGAGCTCCTGGGTGCCCCGATCGACGACAAGAAGGCTCCCGCCAACGGCGCGATTAACGAGGACATGGCCTCCCTCGACGAGCTGCTCAACCAGCTCGTGGATACCGACGACGCCGAAGAGGCCAAGGACAACGACGAGGAGTAACTAGTTCCGCCGTTCTAACGAACGGCGGCGACCTCCGTCGCTGCGCGGCCCCCAGAGCTACAATCTGTCATTCAAAAGGCAGGGCATGACCAAAAGGTCAATGCCCTGCCTTTTTCATGCCACCTTGTACGCTCTGGGGGCCGCTCGCTTGCGTATGCTCAACCTGTTGCGTTCCGTTGATCCCTTGGGGACCTGCCAAAAAGGGACGGGTTTATTTTGGTAGTTTTTTTCCTGCTTGAATTTGAAACATTTCGTCCAGCAAGAGCGTATCTATGGTGAGGGCCTCATCGAGAACCATTACCGTCACCGGGAGGTGATTATGGAAGAACAAGCATTTAGACAGGCGGTCGAAGATCACCGGGATGTCGTGTTTCGGATCGCATTGACGTATCTGCGCGATCGCGCCGATGCCGACGATGTCGCTCAAGACGTCTTTCTGAAGTTACTCAAAAGCGATGCACAATTTGAAAGCCGGGAACATCTTCGTCGATGGCTTATCCGGGTCACGATCAATGAATGCAAATCGCTCTTTCGAAAGCCATGGAGACGTGTGGAGGATATTGAGAACCTGGCCAATTCGCTTTCGACGGCGCAGGATGAGACCAAGGCCGTCCTGTCAGATGTCATGCGGCTTCCGGAACGATTCCGTATCCCCATCGTGCTCTATTACTATCTGGGCTTCTCGACTTCAGAGATTGCCGAGTTGCTGCACGTACCAGCCGCAACCGTTCGAACGCGATTAGCTCGCGGCAGATCGAAGCTCAAGTTCATCCTAGAGGAGGGCGACCGTGAAATCCAACCAAATCAAGCAGGCCTTCGAGTCCGTCCAAGCCGATAGCGATCTTGCTGACCGTGTTCTTTATGCCGCTGCTGGTGAGCCGCTTCGCCGAAGGGGTCACGCGAAGCCTCTGTATGTTGCCGTGATCGGATGCCTTGCCGGAGTGCTGGCGACCGGAGGGGTCGCCTACGCCGTCGTCAATTCCAGTTATTTTGCCTCTGCCTGGGGAAACCATGGCAACGAAGAGTCCATTACCTGGACTCAAGGTGGCTCGTCGGGGACTAAATATACCTACACCAGAGAGTTTGGTGATGGTATCGCGCCCCAAAGCTTGGAGGGTTCAGTCCAGGAGGTCAATCTGTCCGTCGAGGGCAACGGCTATACGCTCGACATTCATGATATGGCTATCGATAAAAACGGTTGCGGTGCCGTGACGTTTACGTTGTCCAATCCAAATGGTGTTAACTACTACAAGCCGGCAGCAGATACAGGCGAACTTGTTCTCTATGGTGAAGAAGAACAGGGCATCGGCACGCCCAGCATGAACTTCGGCGAGGAATGGGCTGACACACGCTGCACCATTGATAAGGACACATCAAGCGACACGGTCATTAATGGCACGATATACTTTGCCTCGTGGGATCGCGAGCGAGATTTGGGACATGCGGTCACCTGGAATATCTGCTGGACCGAGGGCGAAGGCGAGGATGCGAAGCTGTTCGAGGCGTCGACGCCCGAGTTTAGCGTCGGAGAGCGCGTCGAGACTAAGGAACTTCACTCTGATGACTCGTCTCTCGAGATCAGTCCGTTTTCCATCCAGACGCACATCGATGATCTGAGCTATGAAGCTGTTGATCATAAGCTGACCGTCACCTACAAGGATGGATCGGAACAGGTTATCAAAGATGACGCCGCAGGGGCGTACAATTTCTATGTTTCGATGGCACGCAATAGCGGAGAGAACATTTGGGTGCCAACGAAGTTGATTGATGTCGACCAAGTGGTTTCAGTAACGCTCGAAGGCACACGCTGCACTTCAACAGGGGGCGCTGAAACGTCGGAACCCTTTACCATCGTCTATTCGTAAGATTTGGGGCCGTTTCCTACGAGGGGAAGCGGCCCATTTTGTGTTAAATGGAGGGCTGAATAGGACGCTATTCGTCTGATTATCGGAAGTGCGGTGAAAAACTCAGAACTTGCGACCACACTCATAATCTAACCCCCTACTGAACTGCGGTTTTGTTGTCAATAATGTCGGTCTGCTGAGAGGTTTACGATTTTTCCCCGCACTTCCGAAAACGTTGTTGATCCACATGCTGCAAAAGGAAGCAGATCATCGTGAGGGGTGACGTTTCCCCAGATAAAACCGACCAAAATAAACCTGTCCCTTTTTGGCAGGTAACGTTGCCCCGACGAGCACGTCGGATTCTCGGACCGGGCCGCCCGCTGTTTAAGTTTGTCGCGAGTCCGCACGCAAAGGAAAGCACTTAATGTGCTTTCCGTCTTGCGCAGGACTGTAGAGCAGCAAACTTAAACAGCGGGCGGCCCGGTCTGGGAATCCGCCCCCGCGCACAGGAGGGGATTCCTTTTGTGTAGGCTTTGCGGAAATGTGCCAATTTTGGGATACGCCCGGCGGCGTGGTCTGTTGACGGCACAGCTAACGCCACGTATCCTATCCAACTGCGTGTTTCGTAGGGGGATGCTGACCCCTCGATTCAAGCCGTTGCACTTTACAGAAAGCTGGAATCATTCGAGAAGGAGTACGCTTTGCCTACTATTAACCAGCTGGTTCGTCAGGGCCGTCGTTCCGTGCCCAAGAAGTCCAAGAACGCTGCTCTGCAGCACAACTCCCAGAAGCGCGGCGTGTGCACCCGCGTCTTCACCACGAGCCCCAAGAAGCCGAACTCGGCTCTTCGTAAGGTTGCCCGTGTTCGCCTTGTCAACGGCATCGAAGTTACTGCTTACATCCCGGGTGAGGGCCACAACCTGCAGGAGCACTCCATCGTGCTCGTCCGCGGCGGTCGTGTCCGTGACCTCCCTGGTGTCCGTTATCACGTCATCCGTGGCGCCTACGACGCTGCTCCGGTCCAGAACCGTATGCAGGCCCGTTCCAAGTACGGTGCTAAGCGCCCCAAGGCCAAATAAGCCAGATAACGTTTTGATACTTTCGCCGTGTGCCGCCTAAGCGCCGCACGGTAGACACTTAAGGAGATTTCACATGCCGCGTCGTGCAGCAGCTAATCGTCGTGAGGTTCAGCCTGACGCCGTTTACAACAACCGCCTGGTGACTCAGCTCATCAACAAGGTCCTTCTTGACGGCAAGAAGGCCACCGCTGAGCGCATCGTTTACACCGCTTTCGAGATCGTTGCCGAGAAGTCCGAGGGTGGCGACGCTCTCGCTACCTTCAAGAAGGCTATGGACAACGTCAAGCCCACGCTCGAGGTTAAGCCCAAGCGTGTCGGTGGCGCTACCTATCAGGTCCCGATGGAGGTCAACTCCCGTCGTTCCACCGCTCTGGGTATCCGCTGGATCGTCAACTTCTCCCGCGCTCGCAAGGAGAAGACCATGGCCGAGCGTCTCGCCAACGAGATCCTCGACGCCTCCAACGGCCTGGGCGCTTCCGTCAAGAAGCGTGAGGACGTCTTCAAGATGGCCGAGGCCAACCGCGCGTTCTCTCACTATCGTTGGTAAGTTAAGGTAAGGAACTAACATGGCTAAGCCTAAGTACAAGCTTTCCGATACCCGTAACATCGGCATCATGGCTCACATCGATGCCGGTAAGACCACCACGACCGAGCGTATTCTTTACTACACCGGTAAGACCCACAAGATCGGTGAGGTCCATGAGGGCGCTGCCACCATGGACTGGATGGTTCAGGAGCAGGAGCGCGGCGTAACCATTACCTCCGCTGCTACCACGTGCTTCTGGAACAAGGACGGTAAGGACTACCGCATCCAGATCATCGACACCCCGGGCCACGTTGACTTCACCGCCGAGGTCGAGCGCTGCCTGCGCGTCCTCGATGGCGCTGTCGCCGTCTTCGACGCCGTTGCCGGCGTTCAGCCCCAGTCTGAGACCGTTTGGCGTCAGGCTTCCACCTTCAACGTCCCCCGCATCGCCTTCATCAACAAGTATGACCGCGTGGGCGCTGACTTCTTCAACGCTATCGAGACCATGAAGGATCGTCTCGACGCTAACGCCGTGGCCGCTCAGGTCCCGATGGGCGCCGAGGACAACTTCTGGGGCGTCATCGACCTCGTCACCATGACCGCATGGGACTTCAAGGCCGACGACAAGGGCATGACCTACCCCGAGCCGATGGATGAGATCCCGGCTGAGTTCGCCGACATCGCTGCCACCAAGCGCGAGGAGCTCCTCGACGCTGCTGCCAGCTTTGATGACGAGCTCATGGAGAAGATCCTCATGGAGGAGGACTTCACCGTCGAGGAGCTCAAGGCTGCTCTGCGCAAGGGCGTTCTGGCCAACGAGCTCAACCTCGTCTTCGTGGGCTCCGCCTACAAGAACAAGGGCGTCCAGGAGCTGCTCGACGCTGTCGTCGACTACCTGCCCAGCCCGCTCGACGTCGAGGCCGTCACCGGTACCGATCCGGACACCGGCGAGGAGATCGAGCGTCATCCTTCCTTCGACGAGCCCTTCTCCGGCCTGGTCTTCAAGATCATGACCGACCCGTTCGTCGGTAAGCTCACCTACGTCCGCGTTTACTCCGGTCGTGCCGAGTCCGGCTCCTACGTTGTCAACGCTTCCAATGGTCAGCGCGAGCGCCTCGGCCGCATCCTCGAGATGAACGCCGCCGAGCGTATCGACCGTGACGACGCTGCCGCCGGCGACATCGTCGCTTGCGTCGGCTTCAAGAACTCCACCACCGGTGACACCCTGTGCGCCGAGGGCAAGGAGATCGTCCTCGAGAAGATCGAGTTCGCCAAGCCCGTTATCGACGTTGCTATTGAGCCCAAGACCAAGGCCGAGCAGGACAAGATGTCCCTGGCTCTGACCAAGCTCGCCGAGGAGGACCCGACCTTCCAGGTGTCCACCAATCACGAGACCGGCCAGACCATCATCGCCGGCATGGGCGAGCTGCACCTCGAGATCATCGTCGACCGTCTGCTCCGCGAGTTCAAGGTTGATGCTAACGTTGGTAAGCCCCAGGTTGCCTACCGCGAGACCGCTGGTCACGACGTCGAGAAGGCTGAGGGCAAGTTCGTCCGTCAGTCCGGTGGCCGCGGTCAGTACGGCCACGCCGTCATCAAGCTCGAGAAGATGGAGGAGGGCTTCGGCTACGAGTTCGTCAACGCTATCGTCGGCGGCGTCGTGCCCAAGGAGTACATCCCGTCCATCGACAAGGGTATCCAGGAGGCCCTGAACACCGGTGTTATCGCCGGCTTCCCGGTCCTCGACGTCAAGGTGACCCTGTTCGACGGTTCTTACCACGAGGTCGACTCCTCCGAGGCCGCCTTCAAGATCGCCGGTTCCATGGCTATCAAGGACGCCCTCAAGAAGTCCGATCCGCAGCTGCTCGAGCCGATCATGGCTGTCGAGGTCGAGACCCCCGAGCAGTACATGGGCGACGTTATGGGCAATCTCTCCGGTCGCCGCGGCAAGATCGAGGGCATGGAGGATCGCAAGAACAGCAAGCTCATCCGTGCCAAGGTGCCGCTGGGCGAGATGTTCGGTTACGCTACCGACCTTCGCTCCCAGACCCAGGGCCGTGCATCCTACACGATGCAGTTCGACTCTTATGAGCCCGCGCCCAAGTCCATCGTGGACGAGGTCATGAGCAAGAACGCCTAAGTTCGAGCTCCCTGTTACGTAATCCTGCGAGAACATCTCTCGCACTCTTTGGAGGTTTAAGTTGGCTACCCAGAAGATCCGCATTCGCCTCAAGGGCTATGATCACGAGGTCGTCGATCAGTCCGCGAAGCTCATCGTCGAGACCGCTCAGAAGACCGGCGCTCGCGTTTCCGGTCCTGTCCCCCTGCCCACCGAGCGCAACCTGTACACGGTTATCCGCTCGCCGCACATGAACAAGGACTCTCGTGAGCAGTTCGAGATGCGCACCCACAAGCGCCTCATCGACATTCTCGACCCCACCTCGGGCACCGTTGATTCGCTCATGCGTCTCGACCTCCCCGCTGGCGTCGACATCGACATCAAGCTCTAAGCGATATCGCTCATAGCTTACAGAGCCCCGCTGCCATTACGGTAGCGGGGCTCTTTTGTTTTGCATGATGGCCTTGGGGGACCGGCTAATACTGTCGAGCGGGTGGCTGTGGCGCCTTATTCGCCCAAGGGGCGCAGGGATGCCTCCTCAAAATGGAAGGATCGCAAGCCGTCTTCCGTCTCGATGCACGCGCGACCAAAGTCATCGACGGTTTGAAAGATGCCTTGCGCCAGTTCGTCTCCAGCGGGGGAGCGGGCGATAACGTGCTCCCCAATCCAATTGAGGTGAGCGACATATTCGCCGTGGGCGGGCGCGAGCGCCCCGGCATTTTCTTCCATGGCGTTGAGGCGCTCTGCCCACGCATCTACAGCGCCTATAACGGCGTGATAGACCTCCTTGAGCAGCACATCGACGGCGGGAACATTCTCGTTGAGGTCTGAGAGGCCAATTGCCGCCAAGCCGCCATCGGGCACCTCTTGGGGCGTGTAGTTTACATTGACGCCAATGCCGCAGACGGCGAAGGGCTCGCCCTCGTTGTCGCGCGCCGCTTCGACCAGAATGCCGCCAAGCTTATATCCCCGCGCGACGAGGTCGTTGGGCCATTTGAGGCCGATCTCGTTCGCAAGACCTTGTGCCTCGAGCGTTCCGAGCACCGCTAGGCCGCTGACGGCGGCAAGACCAGAGTACTTGGCGGGATCAACACGTGGACGTAGGACAATCGAAAGCAACAGGTTGCCGGCGGTTGAGTCCCACTTGTGGCCGCGTCGGCCGCGTCCTGCCGTTTGGGCTCGAGCGGCAAGTCCTGTGCCGTGCGGCGCACCCTGTTTTCCTGCTTCGAGCAGGTCATCATTGGTCGATCCGGTTACGTTGACTATCGTTAATTGTGCATCCATAGCGGCTGCTACCTCCTTAATGAATAAGTGAATGACGCAATGGTGTCGAGAGATAGACACAATGTGAAGCCTTTGTCGCATTTAGACAATTTAATGTTAGCACGTCAACAAAGCGCAGAATGCGCTATCCTCTCTTGGTCGATGTAAACACATCAACAACTCAAAGGAGGTGAGCGATGGGTTTCATGATACTGGGAACGGGCTCGGCACTTCCTGAGCGCAGCGTTTCCAACGACGAGCTGTCCGAGTTCCTGGACACCTCGGATGAGTGGATTTTTACCCGCACGGGGATCAAGAGCCGCCATGTGTGCACCACCGAGTCGCTCGACGACCTTGCCGTGGCAGCGAGCGAGCAAGCGCTCCAGACGTCCGGAATCCATGCGAGCCAGCTGGATCTTATCGTCTGTTCGACGACGACGGGCGATCATCTCGTCCCCGCCGAAGCGTGCGCCGTTGCTAAGCGCCTGGGTGCCATATGTCCTGCCTTCGACGTTTCGGCGGCTTGTGCCGGTTTCGTATTTGCACTCGATGTCGCCGAGGGCTATATCGCCCGCAGTCGCGCCAAGTACGTGCTGGTCGTTGCCGCCGAGCAGATGACGCGGGCGCTCGATTGGACCGACCGTGCCACGTGCGTGCTCTTTGGCGATGGCGCGGGTGCTGCGGTCATAGAGGCTGGGGGAGAGAATCCCCTTGCTGTTGAGCTTTCGACGTCGCCTGACGTCGAAACACTGCGCGTCCCTGGATTGGCAGGCTCCTCGCCGTATAAGACGGCGCAGGACCGCGAAAGCGTGCTTTCTATGAAAGGCCGTCGCGTCTTCAAGTTTGGCGTCAATGCCATCTGCGACACGGTCAACAAGCTCGTCTGCGACGCGAGCATCGCGGTCGAGGACATCGACCACTTTGTATTCCATCAGGCTAACGAACGAATCTTGAGCCAGGCGGTCAAGCGCTTAGGTGTGCCGGACGACCGTGTGGTCCGAACGTTGCGTGAAACCGGCAACATCTCGAGCGCCTGCATTCCGCTTGCTCTCGATCGACTGGCAAATACCGGCGCGCTGCACGCGGGCGACACCATCGCCCTGGTCGGATTTGGCGCCGGCTTGGATGTAGGTGGCTATCTACTTCGCTGGAAGTAGTTGCACATAGGAAATGAAAACGCCCCTGGGGCACAAACAAAGGAGAACAACCATGGCAGATCAGAAGACCTTCGAGCGCGTTTGCGACGTTATCCGCGAGACCGCCGGCCTTGACGATGCCGAGATGAAGCCTGAGTCCACGCTCGAGGAGATTGGCCTCGACAGCCTGGGTACCGTCGAGATCCTCGTTGCCGTCGAGGACGAGTTTGGCATTGAGCTCGATACCGAGGAGAACCCCAAGACGGTCGGCGAGTTCGTCGATACGGTCGAGGCGGCATTGGAGAAGTAGTGATGCTCAAGTCTCCTCTCTGCGATCTGCTCGGTATCGAAAAACCCGTGTTCCAGGGTGGCATGGCCTGGATTGCCGACGCCTCGCTGGCATCGGCCGTGTCCGAGGCAGGCGGCTTAGGCATTATCGCGGCCATGAATGCCGATGCCAACTGGCTGCGCGATCAGATTCACGAGCTGCGCGCCAAGACGGATATGCCCTTTGGCGTCAACGTTATGCTCATGAGCCCGTTTGTCGACGAGGTCGCACAAGTGGTGATTGATGAGCGGGTGCCCGTTGTGGTGACCGGCGCCGGCAATCCCACCAAGTACATGAAGGCGTGGAACGAGGCGGGCATCAAGGTCATCCCGGTCGTTGCCTCGGTGGCGCTGGCGCGTCTCGTGGCGCGTCGCGGAGCCACTGCCGTGGTTGCCGAGGGCACCGAATCAGGCGGCCATATTGGCGAGACCTCGACGATGGCGCTTGTCCCGCAGGTTGTCGATGCGGTCGATATCCCCGTGGTTGCGGCTGGCGGTATCGCCGATGGCCGCGGTGTGGCGGCCGCCTTGATGCTCGGCGCTGCCGGCGTCCAGGTGGGAACACGCTTTCTGGTCGCAAACGAGTGCACCGTATCGGAGCAGTACAAGGAGCTGGTGCTCAAGGCAGGCGACACGTCGACGCGCGCGACTGGCCGTTCGACGGGACATCCGGTTCGCGCCCTCAAGAGCCCCTTCACCAAAGCCTACGCTAAAAGTGAGGCGGAGGGCGCAAGCCCCGAGGAGCTTGGGGCCATGGGCACGGGCGCACTTCGCAAGGCCGCAAGGGACGGTAATTACGAAGAGGGTTCGTATTTGTGCGGACAGATTGCCGGCATGGTCAACGAACGCCAGAGCGCACGCGAAATCGTTGACGATCTGGTCGATGGCGCCGAGCATGTCCTGAAGGGTGCGTCCGCATGGGTGGCGTAGCGTTTCTGTTTGCTGGTCAGGGTGCCCAGCATCCCGCGATGGGCGTCGACCTCATCGAAGCATCGCCGGCGGCTGCCGAGGTGTTCGCCATTGCCGATGAGGTGCGCCCGGGGACGAGCAGACAGTGCCGGAGCGCCTCCAAGGAGGAGCTCTCGCAGACCGAGAACACGCAGCCTTGCGTGTTCGTGCACGACTTGGCTGTCGCCGTCGCCCTGCGCGAGCGCGGCGTGGTACCTGCCGCCTGTGCGGGATTCTCGCTGGGCGAGGTCGCTGCACTCACCTTTGCGGGGGCATTCGATACGCGAGCGGGTTTTGAGCTCGTGTGTGAGCGCGCGGCGTTGATGGCCACGGCGGCCGAGCGTCACCCCGGCGGCATGCGCGCCGTCATCAAACTCGATGCGGCGCAGGTCGAGGGCTTGGCAAAACAGGCCGGCGAGGACTGCTGGCCGGTCAACTACAACAGCCCGCAGCAGACGGTTGTGGCCGGAGCGCCCGATGCGTTGCGGACCCTCGACGTCCTGGTGAAAGAGGCTGGCGGTCGCGCCATGAAGGTCTCGGTGTCGGGTGCATTCCATAGCCCCTATATGGCCGAGGCGACCTGTGGCCTTGCTGCATATATCGAGGCCGGTCACGCGCCGTCCCCGTTGCTCATTCCTGTTATGGCAAATATGACGGCGGTGCCCTATCCGGCCGACCCGCAGGCGGCATCGGAGGTGCTGGGCAACCAGGTGAGCCATGCCGTACGCTGGGTCGACACGCTGCATGCTCTGCAGGATCAAGGCATCGACACGTTTATTGAGGTCGGCCCCGGCAAAACGCTGTCCGGCTTGGTCAAGCGTACATTGAGCGACGTCCGCGTGTATTCGTGCGAGACGGCCGAGCAGGTCGCAGCTATTGCCGACGAGCTCGCATAGTCCACAGGGCTGTAACCCGAAAGGAACGACATGGGCAATTTGAACAACGGCGCGCTCGAGCGCAACGTCTCGCGTCGCGCGGTGCTGGTCACGGGCGGTTCGCGCGGTATCGGTCGCGCTTGTGCCGTGGGCCTGGCGGAGGATGGCTACGATATCGCCGTCGTCTATGCCGGCAGCGTCGATGCGGCGCGCGAGACATGCGAAGCCTGCGAGGCGGCTGGCGCCACGGCGCGCGCATATCAATGTGACGTGGCCGACCCCGATGCCGTCAACGCGTGCGTGGAGACGATCCTCAACGACTTCGGCTCGATCTGGGCGCTCGTCAACAACGCCGGCATCACCCGCGATGGCCTGCTCATGCGTATGGGCGATGACGCCTTCGACCGCGTGCTCGATGTCAATCTCAAGGGCACGTTCAATATGACGCGTGCGCTTACCAAGACCTTTATGCGCCAGCGCGGTGGTTGCGTCGTCAACATGAGCTCGGTCGTGGGCCTGATGGGCAACGCCGGGCAGGCCAACTACGCTGCCTCCAAGGCGGGCGTGATAGGGCTTACCAAGGCGGTGGCGCGCGAGCTTGCGCCCCGCGGCGTACGAGTGAACGCGGTCGCCCCCGGGTTTGTCGAGACCGATATGACGGCAAAGCTCTCGGAGAAGGTGCGCACGGCGTGCGAGGAGCAGATTCCCCTGAGGCGCATGGCGCGCCCCGAGGAAGTGGCCGGCGTGGTGCGCTTTTTGGCGAGCGATGCGGCTGCCTACATTACGGGTGAGGTCGTGCGTGTCGACGGCGGAATGGCGATGTAGAAACCAGGGCCGAAGAACGGCTTGAATGAGGAGACCAAGATGGAACAGAGAGTTGCAATCACCGGCATCGGTGCCGTATCGCCGCTCGGCAACACGGCGCTTGCCACCTGGGCGGCCATGTGTGCCGGGACCTGTGGCATCGGCCCGATTACGCACTTCGATACGGATGCATTCGCCGTTAAGGTGGCGGCCGAGGTCAAGGGCTTTGACGGCAACGACTACTTTGGCAAGCATGACGCCAAGCACCTGGACCCCTGCGTTCAGTTTGCACTGGCGGCGTCGGACGAGGCCATGCACGATGCGGGCTTTGATGTCGAAGGCGCCATCGATCGCGAGCGCCTGGGCGTTTACGTGGGTTCAGGCGTGGGCGGCATGCAGACACTCGTCGACAACGTCCACACGATCGCCGATCGAGGGCCTCGCCGTGCATCGCCCTATATGATTGCGATGATGATCCCCAATATGGCTTCGGGCAACATCGCGATCCGCCACAAGGCAAAGGGACCGACCCTGCCCGTGGTGACCGCCTGCGCGACGTCTGCCCATGCGGTGGGCGAGGCGTTCCGCGCTATCAAGCACGGCTATGCCGATGCGATTCTCGCCGGCGGTGCCGAGGCGGCCATCATCCCCGATGCCGTTGCGGGCTTTACGTCCTGCCGTGCACTCACCACTAATCCTGACCCGTCGACGGCATGCCGTCCGTTCGATGCGAATCGCGACGGCTTTGTGATGGGCGAGGGCGCCTGCGTGCTGGTACTCGAGATCATGGAACATGCGCAGGCGCGCGGTGCGCACATTTATGCCGAGGTCGTGGGCTACGGCAACACCGATGATGCCTATCACATCACGAGCCCCGATCCCGAGGCTGCCGGCATTGCCCGTGCGATATCGCTGGCGGTGGCCGAGGGCGACGTCAAGCCTTCCGAGGGCCTCTACATCAACGCTCACGGCACCTCGACTAAACTCAACGATTCGTCCGAGACGGCGGGCATTAAGCGGGCACTCGGCGAGGACGCGGCACGCGCCGCGCATGTCTCGTCGACCAAGTCGATGACCGGCCACATGATCGGTGCTACGGGTGCCATCGAGGTCATGGCCTGTGCCATGGCGCTCGAGCAGGGCGTGGTGCCGCCGACCATTAACTACCACACGCCCGATCCCGCCTGCGATCTTGATTACACGCCTAATCGCGCGGTTCGCGCCGACCTTACCTGGGCGCTTTCGACCAACCTGGGCTTTGGCGGGCACAACGCCGCCATCGCGCTGCGTAGATATGCAAGGAGCTAGAGCATGGATTCCAAAAGACTTGCCGAGATCGCCGATGTGATGGAGGACCGCGGCCTTACGCGCGTGCGTGTTGAGGAGCCCGATGGCACCGCGGTCGAACTCGAGCGCGCGAGCACCGCACAGCCGGTTGCCGTGCCCATGCCCATGCCGAGTGCCGTGACTGCCCCGGCAGTGGCTCCTGTCGCTATGCCTGCCGCCGCACCGGAACCCGCCACGCAGACACCTGACGCCGCGCCGGAGCCCAAGGGCACCGAGGTGACCGCTCCCATGGTCGGCGTTTTCTATGCTGCCCCGGCGCCGGGCGACGAGCCGTTTGTGCGCGTGGGCTCCAAGGTCAAAGCCGGCGAGACCCTCTGCATCATCGAGGCCATGAAGGTTCTCAACGAGGTGACGGCAGAGGCGGATGGCGAGGTGCTCGAGATCTGCGTGGCCGACGGCGACCTCGTGGAGTTCGGCAGCTGTCTTATGAGAATCGGATAGGTGATATCCATGAACAAAGAAGAGCTCAAGAAGCTGTTACCGCATCGCGAGCCGATGCTATTGCTCGACGAAGCCGAGCTGGTGGGCGACGAGGCCCGCGGCAAGATCACGATTACGGGCGACGAGTACTTTTTGCAGGGGCATTTTCCGGGAAACCCGGTCGTCCCCGGCGTGATCCAGTGCGAGATGCTCGCCCAGAACTGCTGCGTGCTGCTGATGGGCGATGAGGAGGCGCGCGGCGCGACGCCGTTCTATACGAGCCTGGACAAGGTGCGTTTTAAGCGTCCGGTGCGCCCGGGCGACACGGTGGATCTGGTGTGCTCCATCACGCGTGCGCGCGGGCCGTTTCGCTTTGCGACGGGTACTGCGAGCGTCAACGGTGAGGTGTGCTGCCGCGCCGATATGTCTTTTGCACTCGTGCACGAAAGTTAAGGAAGGCTTCATGTTCGACAAAGTGCTCATCGCCAACCGCGGCGAAGTCGCGGTCCGTGTTATCCGCGCGTGCCGCGATATGGGCATCAAGACCGTCGCCGTCTACTCCACGGCCGATGCGGACGCGCTACACGTGCAGCTTGCCGACGAGGCGTATTGCATCGGAGGCCCGCGTCTTGCCGAGAGCTACCTCAACGACGATGCCGTGCTCACCTGTGCCGTGAAGTCGGGGGCAAAGGCGATCCATCCTGGCTACGGTTTCTTTTCCGAGAAGGCGAGCTTCGTGCGCGACTGCGACAAGTACGGTCTGGCGTTTGTCGGTCCCTCGGCCGAGGTCATCGACAGCATGGGTGACAAGGACGCCGCACGTAGAACGGCTGCCGCGGCGGGCGTGCCCATCGTTCCGGGCTGCGATTTGCTCAAAAGCCCCGAGGAGGCGACGGCCGAGGCCGAGCGCATCGGCTGCCCCGTGCTCATCAAGGCGCGTGCGGGCGGTGGCGGTCGCGGCATTCGCAAGGTCGAGCGCGTGGAAGACGCGGCAAAGGCCTTTATTGAAGCGCGCGCCGAGGGCGAGGCCGTTTTTGGCGACGGCGAGTGCTACATGGAGAAGTTCGTCGCGCCGGCGCATCACGTCGAGGTGCAGATTATGGCCGATAAGCAGGGCCATGTGTTTTCGCTCGGCGAGCGCGAGTGCTCGGTGCAGCGCCGCAACCAAAAGCTCATCGAGGAGAGCCCCGCGCCGTGCCTCGACGGACGTGATGATATTCGCGCGCGCATCCACAAGGCCGCGCGCGACCTGGCTCGTGCCGTTGGCTATGAGGGCGCCGGCACCATTGAGTTTCTATACTCAGATGACGGCAATTTCTACTTTATGGAAATGAACACGCGCTTGCAGGTTGAGCATCCGGTTACGGAGTTTGTGACCGATACCGACTTGGTCAAGTGGCAGCTGCGTGTGGCAGCCGGCCAGCCTCTGCCCTTTGAGCAGGAGGACATGCCGGTCCGCAACCACGCCATGGAGTGCCGCATCAATGCCGAAACGCCGGACTTTCTGCCGTCATGCGGAACGGTCACCGCGTTGCGTGTGCCGGGCGGTCCGCGCGTGCGTTGGGATTCCGCCATGTTTACCGGCGCGAACGTTCCGCCGTACTACGACTCCATGCTCGGCAAGCTCATCGTGTGTGCGCCCACGCGCGACGGCGCCATTCGCAAGATGCGCTCGGCTCTGGGCGAGCTCGTGATCGAGGGCGTGAGCGAGAACAGCGAGCTTCAGCTCGACGTACTGGCAAACGACGAGTTCTTGTCGGGCATGTATCACACCGATCTGATGGGGCATCTCTATGCTGATGAATAGAAAAGCGAAGGCGGTCAATGTTCTTGAGGGGCCGATGACCGAGTCATGCGCCGAGTTTCCCGCGCGCCACGTGTTTATCAAGTGCCCGGAGTGCCGCCGTGTGATTGACGAGGCACGCCTGCACGACAACCTCGAGGTGTGCCCCCGTTGCGGCAAACACTTTCGCGTGAGCGGTCGCGCGCGCATGCGCATGACGGTCGACGAGGGCACGTTTGAGGAATGGGATGCCAATCTGGCGTCGGAGGACTTCCTCTCGTTTCCCGGCTATGCCGATAAGCTCAGGGGCACGGTCGAGCGTTCGGGTGAGCGTGATGCCGTTGTGTGCGGCAGGGGCAAGATCTGCGGCTGCGATACGGCACTCTTCTTTATGGACGCCAACTTTATGATGGGCTCGATGGGTTCCGTGGTGGGCGAGAAGATCTGTCGCACATTTGAGCGTGCGACCGAGCTGGGATTGCCGGTTGTCGGCTTTACCGTTTCGGGTGGCGCGCGCATGCAAGAGGGCGTGACATCGCTGATGCAGATGGCCAAGATTTCTGCGGCGGTTAGGCGCCACAGCGAGGCGGGCGGTCTGTATATCACGGTGCTCACCGATCCCACGACCGGAGGTGTAACCGCGAGCTTTGCCATGGAGGGCGACATTATCCTGGCCGAGCCCGATGCCCTGACGGCATTTGCCGGCCCGCGCGTGATCGAGCAGAACATGCACAAGCGCCTGCCCAAGGGATTCCAGCGTTCCGAGTTTTTGCTGGAGCACGGCTTTTGCGATGCCGTTGTTCCGCGTGGCGAGATTGCGCTCACGGTAGGCGAGCTGCTGGCGCTGCACGAAGGGCACGCACCCAGCCTGGGGGCACCGCATGAGATCGTGCATATGGGTCGCCGCGGCAAAAAGCTGGGACACTTGTTTAAGCGCTCGGCGGCACCAAAAACCGCGCTCGAGATTGTCAGGCAGACCCGCTCGGCAGATCGCGTCACGGCAGGCGAGATGATCTCGCTGGGCCTGGATGGATTTGTAGAGCTGCACGGCGACCGTTACTTTGGCGACGACGCCGCTGTGGTGGCTGGCATTGGTTGGAAAGACGGACGCCCCGTAACGGTCATCGCCATCGAGCGCGGCACCACGACCAAAGAGCGTATGCGCCGCAACTTTGGCATGGCACATCCCGAGGGCTACCGCAAGGCACGTCGCCTGATGCGCCAGGCCGAAAAGTTTGGTCGGCCGGTTCTGTGCCTGGTCGATACTTCGGGCGCGTTTTGCGGCATCGGTGCCGAGGAGCGCGGCCAGGGCGAGGCGATTGCCCAGAATCTCATGGAGATGAGCGGCCTTAAGACGCCGATTGTCTCGGTGGTGACAGGTGAGGGCGGCTCTGGTGGCGCGCTGGCGCTGGCCGTGGCCGACCGCATCCTGATGCTCTCGAGCTCGGCCTATTCGGTCGTGAGCCCCGAGGCCTGTGCGTCGATCCTGTGGAAGGATACCGAGCGCGCGGATGAGGCCGCCGAGGCGCTGAAGCTCACGGCTCCCGATCTGTTGGCGCTCGGCATTATCGACGGCATTGTCGACGATAGGGGCCTGTCGCATGAGGAGATCGTCGGTGCCGTCATGTCCTCGGCATTTGATGCCTTCGATACGCTTGGCCGGCTCGACGACGCGACCCTCACAAACCTCCGCTATGAAAAGTACCGCGCAATCGGTCGGTACCGCACGATGTGACAAGGGGACAGTCCCGCATGGCACATTCCAAGGCCGTGGCCCGTGTGGGTTGCGGCCTTTTTGTATCTGGAGGACAAAGTGGCTACACTACAATCCGTTTGAGCAATAGATATATAGGTAGCACTGTGGGGGCTGATGAAGATGGTCGAGTGGATTGTTAAGCGTGCGCAGGGCGATCGTGCGCGCGTGGGCACGTTGACGGGCGTGGTGTGTATTCTCGCCAATGTGGCGCTATGCGCTGCGAAGGGTGCAATTGGCGTGCTGTCGGGATCGGTTTCGATTGTGGCGGACGCCATGAACAACCTGTCCGACGCAAGCTCAAACATCGTGAGCGTGCTTGGCTTTAAGCTGGCGAGCAAGCCGGCAGACCCCGAACATCCATACGGACATGGCCGCTACGAGTGTCTCTCGGGTCTGGTCGTGGCGGCGCTCGTGCTGCTGATTGGCCTTGAGCTTATCAAGTCCTCGGTTGAGCGCGTCATCCACCCCGAGCCTGTCGATTTCTCGCTTGCCCTGGTGGCGGTCCTTGCGCTTTCGATGGTCGTTAAGCTGTGGATGGCGGCCCTCAATCAAAAGCTCGGCGATCGCATTGAGTCCGAGACGATGCATGCGACCGCGCAGAATTCCAAGAATGATGTCCTTGCCACGGGTGCCGTGCTGGCGTGCGCGATTGTTTCCCAGGTGGCGCATGTCAATCTTGATGCTTGGGTTGGACTTGCCGTTGGCGCCTATATTGGCTGGAGCGGTTTTGAACTCATCCAGGATACGGTGAGCCCGCTTTTGGGCCAGGCGCCCGATCCTAAGCTGGTCAAGCACATTCGAGACAAGATCATGAGCTACCCCGGCGTTTTGGGCGTTCACGATTTGATGGTTCACGACTACGGCCCGGGCAGGAAGTTCGCAAGCGCTCACGCCGAGATGGCAGCCGAGACCAGCCCGCTGGATAGCCATGACACGCTTGACAACATTGAAAAGGCATTTAGGGACGAAGACGGCATGATCGTCACGCTCCATTACGATCCCATCGTGACCGACGATCCAAAGGTGGCGAGCATGCGCCTGCGCATCAACGCAATGGCTCAACAGATCGATGGCCGCCTTTCGATTCACGATTTGCGTTGCGTGCCGGGCCCTACGCACACCAATGTGATTTTTGACTGCGTTCGACCCTCGGATTTGGCGATGAGCGCCGAGGACCTAAAGCGCGCGTTGGCGAAACGTGTCGAATCCGAATATCCCAAGTCGATTGCCAAGATCACGATCGACGAAGACTACGTGGGCCATACCCACGAGTAGGACTGCGCCGGTACAGCAAGTTTATACAGAAGGGGAGAGCATGAAACGTCTCTATCTACTCCGCCACGGTCAGACAGAATTCAACGTCAAAAAGCTGGTCCAGGGTCGCTGCGATTCACCGCTGACCGACCTGGGCCGCCAGCAGGCACGGGCGGCAGCTGCATGGCTCAAAGCCCACGGCGTCGTCCCCGACAAGGTGGTCTCTTCGCCCTTAGGCCGCGCCATGGACACGGCAAGTCTCGTCGCAACCGAACTCCTCGGCCCGGATGCAGCAGTCGAGCCCTGCGAAGGCATCATCGAGCGCAGCTATGGCACCTTCGAAGAAGGCCCCCACGACGCGCTGCCCACCGACGTCTGGGATCCCGGCGAGGACTTAATCCCATTCGGAGGAGAAGGAAGCCACGCGCTGCAAGAGCGCATGGTGGCCACCCTCACCAATCTCATGAGCGCTAAGGACACCGAAACCCTCCTAGCAGTAAGCCACGGCAGCGCCAGCCGCCAATTCATCAAGGCTGCAGCCCCAGAGGGCTTCGAGCTCCCAACAAAACTCCCCAACTGCGCCATCATGATTTTCGATTTCGATGAGCAAAAGCCACAAGCAGAAGGCGAACCCCTCCAATGCAAGTTCACTCTTCAGCAAATAGTGGACCCCCAACAAAGTAATTAGCTAAGCGAGCAGAGTTAAGCAGGCATCAACGTGTCGTCTCCCGAGCTTGGCAGAGGGGCGGTGAAATATATTAAGTTTGTCGCGAGTTCCGCACGCAAAGGAAAGCACTTAATGTGCTTTCCGTCTTGCGCAGGACTGTAGAGCAGCAAACTTAATATATTTCACCGCCCCTCTGCCAAGCCCAGGCGACGTCCACGCACTTTACCTGCGTAAACAATGTGAGTGAAATATGAATCTCGATGGATACGCCCGCAGCCGTGTATACTAAACAGCTGTGTGAAACCAGGGGAGTATTCTGGCTGGACAAAATGCCTGCTTAATAGGGTTGTCAGGTAGTCCGGGCGCAATACAAGGCTGGGGAGCACGTCGTGTAAGTAGTGGTCCTCTAGGGGCGTACGCTCGGTGGTGTACGCATTGTCCCAAGACCACGCGAGAGTTGGGATCATATCTTGATCAGCATGATTCTCGGCCGCAAGATTGGCATGACCCAGGTTTGGGACGAGGACGACAACGTCGTTCCCGTCACGGTCATCCAGGCTGGCCCCTGCGCTGTCTCGCAGGTTAAAACTCAGGCAACCGACGGCTATGACGCCGTCCAGATCGGTTTCGGCGACATCAAGGCCAAGAACGTGAACAAGCCCATGGCTGGTCACTTCGCCAAGGCCGGCGTCGAGCCTGTCCGCTTCCTTCGTGAGGTCCGCGTCGAGAACGGCGAGGAGCACAAGGTCGGCGAGGTCGTCACCGTCGCTGATTTCGCTGATGTCGAGAAGGTCGACGTCATCGGTACCTCCAAGGGTAAGGGCTTCCAGGGTCGCATCAAGCGCTGGGGTCAGCGCCGCGGTCCTATGACGCATGGTTCTCACTTCCAGCGTCACCCCGGTTCTATCGGTCAGTGCGCCTATCCTGCGCGCGTCCTCAAGGGCGTCAAGATGGCCGGTCACATGGGTAACGAGCGCGTTACCGTCAAGAACCTTTCCGTTGTCCGCATCGATGCCGAGCAGAACCTCATCTTGGTCAAGGGCGCTGTCCCGGGTGCCAAGAATGGTCTCGTCGCCATCCGTATGGCCTAAGGGCCCAGCCCATTTAGCCCAGCGTCATACCAAGGAGAACACTTAAATGGCAAAGTTTGAAGTAAAGAACAGCGAGGGCAAGAAGGTCGCCGAGGCCGAGCTCGCCGCTGAGGTGTACGGCATCGAGCCGAACATCCACGTTATGCACCACATCGTCAAGTGCCAGATGGCCTCTTGGCGTCAGGGCACCCAGTCTGCTAAGGGTCGCTCTGAGGTTTCCGGTGGCGGCAAGAAGCCTTGGCGTCAGAAGGGCACCGGCCGTGCCCGCCAGGGTTCCATCCGTGCTGCTCAGTGGCGTCACGGTGGCGTTGTCTTCGCCCCCAAGCCCCGTTCCTACGCTAAGCGTATGAACAACAAGGAGGTCAAGCTGGCTATGCGCTCCGCGCTGTCCGCCAAGCTGGCCGATGGCGAGCTCGTGCTCGTCGACGACTACGGCTTCGAGAAGCCTTCCACCAAGGCTGCCGTCGCCATGCTCAAGGCTCTCGGCCTTGAGGGCAAGCGTCTGACCATCATCGTTCGCGATGAGGACGTCAACGCCTACCTGTCGTTCCGCAACATTCCCAAGACGTTCATCATCACTGCCGACGAGGCCAACACCTACGATCTCGTCAACAACAACGCCGTGCTGATGCCCGCCGACATCGCCGCTCACTTCGGGGAGGTGCTTGCATAAATGACCGCCCACGAGATCATCATCCGTCCGATCGTGTCCGAGCTTTCCTTCTCCGGCATGGAGCAGAACAAGTACACGTTCGAGGTCGCCAAGGATGCTAACAAGTATCAGATCAAGGACGCTGTCGAGGAGATCTTCGGCGTCAAGGTCGTTCGCGTGAACACCCTGACGGTCAAGCCCAAGACCAAGCGCGTGCGCTATGTCGCCGGCAAGACCCGTTCTTGGAAGAAGGCCATCGTCACGCTGGCCGAGGGCGACACCATCGAGGTCTTTGGCAACCAGGCCTAAGACTCGCTGCTGTTGAGTGAGCTCATGCCTCCCAACTAGGGGAGGCGGGAGCTCAAGGTTTTGGGCGTATAAAATGGACACGCCCGGAACCGTGTATACGTCCGGTGTCATCGCACCCGAGGCAGAACCTCGAATCCCTGTCTGCGATGGCTAACGGATTCCTATTGAAAGGGATTGTAATGGCTGTAAAGCACCTTAAGCCGACCTCCGCTGGTAGGCGTTGGCAGACGATCTCCGATTTCTCCGAGATCACCTGCACCAAGCCCGAGAAGTCTCTTCTCGAGCCCCTGCCCAAGAAGGCCGGTCGTAACAACAACGGCCGCATCACCACCCGCCACCAGGGCGGCGGCGTGAAGCGTCGTTACCGCGTGATCGACTTCAAGCGCAACAAGGACGGCGTGCCCGCCAAGGTTGCCACGATCGAGTACGATCCGAACCGTTCCGCTCGCATCGCTCTGCTGCACTACGCTGACGGTGAGAAGCGCTACATCCTGGCCCCCAAGGGCCTCGAGGTCGGTCAGACCGTCATGTCCGGTTCTGACGCCGACATCAAGCCGGGCAACGCTCTGCCCCTCGCCGACATCCCCGTCGGTACACTCATCCACGCCGTCGAGTTCCAGCCGGGCAAGGGCGCTGCTATCGCCCGTTCCGCCGGTAACTCCTGCCAGCTGATGGGTAAGGAGGGTAAGTACGCTATCGTCCGTATGCCTTCCTCCGAGATGCGCCGCATCCTCGTTACCTGCCGCGCCACCGTCGGTGAGGTCGGCAACGCCGATCACGCCAACATCGTCATCGGCAAGGCCGGCCGTAAGCGTCACATGAACGTGCGCCCGACCGTCCGCGGTACCGTCATGAACCCTGTCGACCACCCGCACGGCGGTGGCGAGGGCAAGAACCACACCTCTGGTCGTCCCTCTGTTACCCCCTGGGGTAAGCCGACGAAGGGCCTTCGTACGCGCAAGAAGAAGAAGGTCTCGAACCAGCACATCATTCGTCGCCGTAAGAAGTAATTTCGGATACCGAGTTTTAGGAGAAAGCACTTATGAGCAGAAGTCTCAAAAAGGGCCCGTTCGTGGAGACTCGCCTTCTCTCGCGTATCACCGCGATGAACGAGGCTGGCAAGAAGGACGTCGTGAAGACCTGGTCCCGCGCGTCCACCATCTTCCCCGAGATGGTTGGTCACACCATCGCCGTCCACGACGGCCGCAAGCATGTGCCCGTGTATGTTACCGAGTCCATGGTTGGTCACAAGCTCGGCGAGTTCGCGCCGACTCGTACGTTCCGTGGCCACAAGGCCAAATAGGGGGTTAACCGTAAATGGCAACTAAGTCTATTGAAACTGAGGCCACCGAGGTTCGCGCCGTCGCTAAGTACGTGCGTGTTTCCCCCAGCAAGGCCCGCCTGGTGGTCGATCTAATCCGCCGCAAGCCTGTCGCTCAGGCCTTCGACATCCTCCACTTCTGCGACCGCGCCGTCGCCGTGGATGTCGAGAAGGTTCTCCGTTCCGCCGTTGCGAACGCCGAGAACAACAACGGTCTGCGTGCCGACAACCTGGTTGTCGCCGCTGCCTATGTTGACGAGGGTCCGACGCTTAAGCGCATCCGTCCCCGCGCCAAGGGTTCCGCTTCTCGTATTCTGAAGCGCACTTCCCACATCACCGTCGTCGTTGCTCCTCGAAAGGAGGCGTAAAGCTGTATGGGTCAGAAAGTCTACCCCACCGGCTTCCGTCTTGGCATCACCGAGAACTGGCGCTCCCGCTGGTTCGCAGAGAAGGATTACGCTAAGACCCTCGGTAACGATCTCGAGATCCGCAAGTACCTCGAGAAGCGTCTTTCCCGCGCAGCTGTCTCCCGCGTCGAGATCGAGCGCGCTGGCGACAAGGTGAAGGTCATCATCCTCACCGCTCGCCCCGGCGTTGTCATCGGTAAGAAGGGTGCCGAGATCGATACCCTCCGCACCGAGCTCGAGAAGGTCGCTGGCGTCTCCAAGGGCCAGCTCTCCGTCGACGTTGTCGAGATCAAGCGCCCCGAGCTCGACGCCAACCTCGTTGCTCAGTCCATTGCTGAGCAGCTCGAGGGCCGCGTTGCCTTCCGTCGCGCTATGCGCAAGGCTGTCCAGTCCGCCCGCAAGGCCGGCGCTAAGGGCATCCGTATCCAGTGCTCCGGTCGTCTCGGCGGTGCCGAGATGGGCCGTCGTGAGTGGTACCGCGAGGGTCGCGTGCCTCTGCACACCCTCCGTGCCAAGATCGACTACGGCACGGCTGTCGCCAGCACCACCATGGGCGCTTGCGGCGTGAAGGTCTGGATCTACCTGGGCGAGAAGCTCCCGGGCCAGCCTGTTCCCAACCCTGCACTCGAGGGCTCTTCCCGTCCTCGTCGTCGTAACTCCGAGAGGAGGGGTCAGTAGTGCTTGCCCCTAAGCGTATTCTTCACCGCAAGGTGCAGCGTGGCTCCATGAAGGGCCAGGCCAAGGGTAATACCGAGCTGCATTTCGGCGAGTTTGGTATCCAGGCTCTCGAGGCCCATTGGATCACCAACCGTCAGATCGAGGCCGCTCGTATTGCCATGACCCGCTACATGAAGCGTGGCGGTCGTGTGTACATCACGATCTTCCCCGATAAGCCCATCACCAAGAAGCCTGCTGAGACTCGCATGGGTTCTGGTAAGGGTAACCCCGAGGAGTGGGTGGCCGTCGTCAAGCCCGGCCGCATCATGTTCGAGGTCAAGGGCGTGCCCGAGGAGGTCGCTCGCGAGGCTCTGCGTCTTGCTCAGCACAAGCTCCCCATCAAGACCAAGATTGTGGTTGCCAAGAACGCTGAGCAGCGCATCGAGAAGGAAATGGCTGAGGAGGCCGCTCTCGAGGCCAAGTGGGCTGCTGAGGACGCCACCGCCGCCAAGGAGGAGAACTAATGAAGCCCGCAGAGATTCGTGAGCTCTCGGACGCTCAGCTCGTTGAGAAGCTGAAGGAAATGCGCGCCGAGCTCTTTAACCTTCGTTTCCAGATGGCCACCAGCCAGCTGGACAACACCGCTCGCGTCAACACCGTGAAGAAGGACATCGCTCGCGTCCTCACGGAGCAGCGCGCCCGCGAGATCGCAGCGGAGAAGTCCGCTGTCGCCGAGTAGGACCTAAGGAGAGAACATGACTGATTCGCGTAACTCGCGTAAGGTCCGTACGGGTGTCGTTACCTCCGTCTCCGGTGCCAAGACCATCGTTGTCACCGTCACCGAGCGCAAGCGTCACGCCAAGTACGGCAAGATGATGACCAGCTCCAAGAAGCTGCACGCTCACGACGAGGAGTGCACGGCTGGCGTGGGCGATACCGTCCGCGTTATGGAGACCCGTCCTATGTCCAAGATGAAGCGTTGGCGCCTCATCGAGGTCGTCGAGCGCGCTAAATAAGCAGTCGCTCTTACGACTTGTACGTTTCCGAAGATGTGCGTATGCCTGGCTTGCATACCACGGCCGTATAAAGGCTGCGCACCTCTCTTCGGTTCTTAGTTCGGAGGAACATCTACCATGATTCAGATGCAAACCATGCTGAACGTCGCCGACAACTCCGGCGCTCGCAAGATTCGCTGCATCAAGGTGCTTGGCGGTTCCAAGCGTCGTTATGCAGGCATCGGCGATGTGTTCATCGGTGCTGTCCAGGAGGCTACCCCTGGCGCCGACGTCAAGAAGAAGGACGTTGTCCGTTGCGTCGTCGTTCGCACCGTTAAGGAGATCCGCCGCAAGGATGGCTCCTACATTCGCTTTGATGAGAACGCCTGCGTTGTCATCAACAACGATGGTTCGCCCGTCGGCACCCGTATCTTCGGGCCCGTCGCTCGCGAGCTTCGTGACAAGAAGTACATGAAGATCGTCTCGCTCGCTCCCGAGACCCTGTAGTTAGGGGAGATATATGTATATCAAGAAGGGCGATAAGGTCCAGGTTCTCTCTGGTAAGGATCGCGGCAAGCAGGGCGTTATCCTGCGTGCTCTCCCCGCCGAGAACAAGGTCGTTGTCGAAGGCGTTTCGGTCGTCAAGAAGGCCGTTAAGCCCAACGCTGCCAACCAGCAGGGCGGCATCGTTTCTCAGGAGGCTCCCATTGATGCCTCCAACGTCAATCTCGTTTGCCCCGAGTGCGGTAAGGTTACCCGCGTCGGTCGCGAGAAGGACGGCAAGAACAAGCTGCGCGTCTGCAAGAAGTGCGGCCACAAGTTCTAAGCTGCCCGCAACATCAAGTTGCTAGCAAAGGCCCGGATGCCCCCATGGCACCCGGGCCTTTTTCTATCCCTACTCGATGGCTTCGGTTCTGCCGTCCTGTCATTCCGGTTGCATCCAGTTTTCGGTGCCGTCTCGAATCGAGTGCCGCCAGGTGACACCCTGTCGCGTTTCGTCGGCTTCGGGGACAAAAGTCGGGACAACTCCAAAAACTATTTTCGAACTCAGGGCTTTGAGTTTTTGTTTTTGTCCCAAAGGGCGCGGCGGGATGCCTTTGGAGGCTCGATAGCGCCGAAAACGCCCGTTTTGAAACTTAAATGCCTTTTCGCGTGCAAGCCGCCAGCTGCAATAGGAAGTGAATCAACGCAGGTGGCTTTCAAGCAGTTTGCAAAACTGCAGGTCGCAGGTCTTCATTGCCAGTAGGAGAAATGAGTAGTCTCAGGTGGCTTGCCCATGAGTTGACGAACGGGATTTGAGATTACGCTGACGTCCGGAAACGCTTCGAGCACGGCGTTACGTTTTTGGGGTTTGGGCGTAGCCCCTGCACCCGCGAGCGCGGGCCTTAAGCCCGCCGAGAGGGTGACGCGTCGAAAACGAAGGGGAAAGAGAGAAGGGGCCGTCCCTATCATTCAGGTTGCGACCGAAGAAGACAAGGAGACCCCCTGAGCCTGAATGATGCCCCACAGACCGCGTCCGACCGAGCTCAAGCCGAGCTTTTCCTGACGTCCGCCTTCGCGAAGATGATGGCTGGATTGGCTATGGATTGGCAACACTTATTTGGACGATTCCGGGAGGGACGGCCCCGCCTCCCTGAACTCGACCGGCGACATGTAGCCCAGCGTCGAGTGGATCCTGAAGTTGTTGTACCAGTGCACGTAATCCAAGAGCTTGGCTCGGAGCTCGCGCGTCCCTCCTCAGTCCTTCGGAGTGGCCGACGATCTCCCTGTTGCAGAGGTCGACGAGCAGGCAGACGTAGTTCCACGACGCCCCGACGCGCACGCAGGCCAAGTCGCTGCATATATGGGTGCACGGCGCCCTGCCGCCGAAGCCGCGCGCGACGACGTTCGACACGTCGGCCTCGTTGACCGCCCCGGGGTGCACCTTGAACCTCTTCCTGCCGTATGCGCCGGCCAGGCCGTTCTCCCTCATGATGCGGCAGACGCGGCGCCGGCTGACGGTAACACGGACCTCCCGGGCGACGCCTTGATCTTGCGCGATCCGTTCCGGCCCTTGCTGGCGGCGTGCGCCGCCGCGGCCGCCGTCGCCCCCGACATTAAGGTCCTCAAGGGCCGCGTCGTCTCCGGCGACCAGTTCGTCTCGCCCGCGGAACAGAAGGAGCGAATCCTCGCGACCTTCGGCGACCTGTGCTGCGAGATGGAGGGCTGCACCATCGCGCAGGCCGCTTATCTCAACGGCGTGCCCCTCGTCGTCGTGCGCGCCATCAGCGACAAGCCCTGCGCCGAGGGCCGGGTCGTGACTACAACACTTTCGAGAAGAAGGCCGCCTGCGACTTCGCCCGCATCGCCGCGCGCATGGTTAAGCTTTAGGCCCTGCGCGCCGGGGCCCTTCTTTATGTTGGGACCCCGGCGCGCCGGGCCCTTTCCAAAGCGAAGTGTCGAGCCGAAGTGTTGAGCGTCGGCCCTGAATGTTCAATGGCCGTTGTTTTCTGCCCCTCAAGTGGTGAACTTCTCCTCGGGGCTGTTGATTCCCCCACGCGCCCCCTTCCGTTCTCTGTGTTCCCCTTATACTCCTTGTACAAGGAGGTAAGAAGTCATGGACAAGACCGCACAGGACAGCTTGGCAAAGAAGCCCGTCGACATGAGGGACAGGATTCTCGAGCATCTCGAGGCCCTCACCTCTGCCGTCTCGCTCGACGACCTTGCCCGTCTGTCCACCTCCGACATCGCCGAGACGCTCATCATCTCCAGGAGCCTGGCGAGCCAGTACCTCAACGACCTTGTTCGCGCCGGCCTTGTGGTTAAGGTGGCGGGCAGGCCTGTCCGTTATTTTCATCGCCGCGCGTTCCAGAAGCGTTTTCAGGTAAAGCTCTCTGCAAGCGAGTACGCCTCGCTCGCCGACCTCATCCAGGCGACGGGAATCGCCGATCACCGCGACTTCGCGCGTGCCGTGGGCTTCGACCTGAGCCTCAGCTCCGTTGTCGAGCAGTGCAAGGCTGCGGTTCAGTACCCTCCGTTTGGCCTACCCATCCTCTTGAGCGGCGGCGTGGGTGTCGGTAAGTCTTTCCTTTCTCGCCTTGTGTACGAGTACGGCAAGAACCAGGGCTTGCTGTCCCGCGACTCCTCCTATGTGCGCATCGACTGCGCCGGGGTCCCGGACGCCGCCTCGTTCAACGGGCTTCTTGACGAGTCGATCGCGAAATCGCGCGGGGGTGTGGTTTTTGTCAACGGCATCGAGGCACTCTCTCCCTCTGCGATGGAGCACTGCCTTGCGACGGCCCTCGGGCTCGATGCCTCCCAGGATGCGCCGCGCGCTCGCCTCGTTCTTTCGACGACGCTTTCCGCCGATGACCTGAAGGTTTCCTCGGCCTACAGCAAAATGCCCATCTGTGCCCGCGTCCCCTCACTCAAGGAGCGGACCCCCGAGGAGCGCGAGGATCTCATCTTGAGCTTCCTGCGCAGCGAGGGGTGCCGAATCGGTTCTGATGTGAAGATCAGCCGCGGCGCATACCGTTGCCTCGTGAACGCGGACTTTTCCGATAACATCGCCGGCTTGCGCGCCTGCGTGACGAACTGCTGCGCCAAAGCGTTCCTCAATCGCGAGGGCGACTACGTCGTCGTTCGCCCGTATCTTCTTCCCAGCGGGCTCCTCTCCTCCGCGCAGATCGATCAACAGCCCGACGATGGCGTTCTGATCGACGCGTCCCTGGATGCCGCCGAGAGCACAGGGCATCGAGCAGGCGCTCGATGCCCTGTGCTCTCTCGATGAGCGATTCTGCGCCGGGGAGCTCTCTGTCTCCGAGCTCGTCTCGCAAGCTGTCTCCGCTGTGCGCGGCGTTGAGGATCACTTGATCTTCGGCCGCGGCGTTACCTCCTCGAGGTCGCGCGCCTTCGAGCGCATCGTGGGCGCGGTCCTTGCCGACGCAGGCTCTTCTTATGGCATCGAGCTTTCGAGGAAGGTCGCTTTTCTACTGGCCCAGGAGATTTGCCTGCAGTTGTGGCCGGGCATCGGCCTGGCTAAGCGAAAGTCTGCCTGTGCGGAGCAAATCTCCCATCTCCTCGGTGCCGTGACCTCCGAATTACCGTTTGCCTCGAGCGTCTCCGATCAGGTCGCCGCAGACGTGGAAGGGGCGCTGGGAATCTCGCTCGATCACTTCACGAAGACGCTTCTGACGCTGTGCGTCGCATCGGAGTCTCGCGATGCGAAGGCCCTTCGGACGCTCTGCGTCATCTTGTCCCACGGCTACTCAACGGCGACGAGCATCGCCGACGCGGCGAACCGTATGCTCGGCATGCATGTGTACGAGGCTGTCGACATGCCCTACGACCAGCAGCTGAAGGACATCGTCGGTCCGCTCCAGCGCCTCGTCGACCGCCATTCCTACTGCACCGGGGTCGTGTTCCTCGTCGACATGGGCTCCTTGGAGGAGGCCTATAAGGCCCTCGAGAACGTTACCGACTCCACTATCGGCGTGGTGAACAACGTCTCTACCGGTCTTGCGCTCGAGATCGGGGTCGGGCTGCTCGGCGGCAAGTCCATCGCCGAGGTTCTTGGCGATGCGACCGCCGCGTGCGTGACGCACTGCAAGGTGATCGAGCGCATCAACCGTGAGGACGCCATCGTCTTCTGCTCCGAGTCCGGGGTCGACGCCGCGGAGAGGATACGCCAGCTCGTCTCGCAGAGCCTCCCGCGCACCATAGGCGCGCGCCTGCTCACGAGGCCCTTCAAGCAGCTCGTCGCGAACGGGTCGAATGACGCCGTTTTCTCCGAGCACCGCGTCTGCGCCGTCATCGGCACGGGAGACCCCGGGGTCGCCTCCGTCCCCTTCGTCGCCCTCGAGGACATCATGTCGACGGCGTCCGCCTCTAAGGTTGATGCCGTGTTCGGCAGGTGGCTTGACGCTTCCGAGCTCTCTTCTTTCCACGAGAAGCTGCTCTCGAACATGACGCTGCAGAACGTCATCCGCTCCATCACCATCCTCGACCCGGAGCGGCTATTCCACGAGATCGAGAGCGCCGTGCACGAGCTTCAGCGCAGGACAGGCGAGAAGATCGGCAGCAACGCCATCATTGGGCTCTACGTCCACCTCTGCTGTCTCGTCGAGCGCCTTGTTACCAGAAACCCCATTGAGACCTACGTTGGCCAGGACCGCTTCGAGGAGGAGCGTGCCGATTTCATCGAGTCCTTCAGGCAGAGCTTCTCGAGCATCTCGACGCGCTATCGCGTAGAGGTTCCCGTAAGCGAGATCGCATATGTCTTCGACTACATAAGCGTGAGCGCCGCCCCGGCGCGAGAAGAGCGCCTCGGCTCCTCGGACCTCCTGCTCGACGAGTGACCTTCCCCGCGCCGCCGCAAGCTGACTGCGCGTCCTCAATAATCCGATAACCCCTTGCCCGGCGCGAATCCGGATAGCGCCGAGGCAGTACCGAACGTAAAACTTCATTTGATAGGAGCAAACATGAGTGTTGTTATGGCACGAATCGACAATCGCCTGCTTCACGGCATCATCGTGACGCAGTGGGCCCCGGTGTCGGGCGCGACCCGAGTCATGGTCATCGACGACAAGGTCGCCGGCGACGAGGTCCTGAAGTCCACTATGAGGATGGCGCGCCCCGCGGGCATGGCCGTCTCGATCATCTCCGAGCAGACCGCGCTCAAGAACTTCGCGGCGGGCAAGTACGACCGCGAGAAGGTCTTTGTCATCGCCAAGGAGCCCGAGACGATCCTTCACCTGGTCGAGTCGGGCATCGAGCTCCCGTCGCTGATCGTCGGCGGCTCGCTCGTCAAGGAGGGCGGCGTCCAGCTCACCCAGCGCGCCTATGCCTCCGCCGAGAACGTCCAGAGCTACAAGGCGCTCATCGCCCGCGGCGTCAAGGTGACGGCACAGTTCGTGCCCGCCGACAAGCCCGTCTCCGTCGCCGACCTCATCTAAGGAGGGATCATGGTCAACTTCACTATCCTGCAGGTCGTCCTTTTGACCCTGCTGGCCTTCATCAAGCACGTGGACTACTACGGCATCCCGATGATCTTCGTCAACTATGCCGTCTTCTGGGGCCTTATCACCGGCGTCGTCATGGGCGACTGGCAGACCGGCCTCGTCATCGGCGGCACCATCCAGCTCATGCAGCTCGGCGTCGCGGGCTTCGGCGGCTCGTCGATTCCCGACTACGGCACGATGGCCATCATCGCCACCGCCTACGGCGTGACCCTGGGCGCGGACACGGGCCTCGCCATCGGCCTGCCGGTCGGCATGCTCGGCATCCAGCTCGACGTCATCGTCAAGATCCTCAACGGCTTCGTCGTCGAGAAGTCCCAGAAGTTCTGCAACGAGGGTAAGTTCAATCAGATGAACGCCATCCTGTGGGTCTGCCCCGCGCTCTTCGGCCTGTGCGCCGCCCTGCCCGTCTTTGTCTCCGTGACGCTCGGCCAGCCCGCCGTCAACTGGCTCCTCGAGGTCATGCCTCAGTGGTTCCTCTCCGGCCTCACCCTCGCCGGCAAGATGCTCCCGGCCATCGGTATCGCCATGCTGCTCCGCTACATGCCCACCGGCAAGTACTTCCAGTACCTGCTCGTCGGCTTCTTCCTCTCGGCCTTCCTGAACGTGCCCATCATCGGCGCCGCCATCGTCGGCGTTGCCCTCGCGATCGCGTTCTACCAGCGTGCCGAGAGGGACACCGAGCTCGCCGCCCACGCTTCCGCAGACGCCTTCATCGGAGAGGATGAGTAACCATGGAAAACGAGAACATCACCGCCGTCGCCGAGGGCAAGCCCTCCGGCTACAAGGTCACCAAGAAGGATCTGCGCAACGCGAACTGGCGCTGGCTCATGAGCGTGTGCACCTTCAACTACCAGACCCAGCAGGGCGCCTCAGTCGCCTACGCCCTCTCGCCGGTCCTGAGGAAGATCTACACGAACGACGAGGACTATAAGCAAGCGCTCAACAACCACTTCCGCTACTACAATACCCAGCCTTGGCTCGCCGCCATCATCCTTGGCGCCTGCGTGGCCATGGAGGAACGCGACGGCCTAGCGGCGGCGGACGCCGTCCAAGACCTGAAGATCGGCACCATGGGACCGCTCGCCGGCGTCGGCGACTCCCTGCTCATGACCATGATCCCGACCATCATGGGCTCCATCGCCGCCTACATGGCCATCGAGGGCAACCCCGTGGGAGCCGGCATCTGGTTCGCGCTCATCCTGGCCATCTTCTGGGTCCGCATGCACGCCCTCGAGTTCGGCTACAAGCAGGGCGTGAAGCTCGTCACCGACTTCAGCGAGAAGCTTCCCAACCTCACTGCCGCCGCCTCCGTGCTCGGCCTCACCGTGGTCGGCTGCCTCATCGCCTCGGTCATCGGCGTCACCTGCCCGATTAGCTTCAGCTTCGGCGACGTCTCGATGGAGATTCAGCCGCTGCTCGACAAGATCCTGCCTGCCATGATCCCCGCCGCCATCACGGGAAGCGCGTATTACCTTCTTACCAAGAAGAACGCGAGCATGACGGTCCTCATCCTCGTGGTGATCGTCCTCGCGATGGTCGCCTCCGCCGCTGGCATCCTCGCCTAGCTTCGACCCAAGAGATTGGTGAATCAATGAGAAAGATAGTTGTGGCGAGCCATTCCCTTCTCGCCCAGGGCTTCAAGGACACCCTCGAGTTCCTTACGGGTAAGAGCGACGCCGTCAACGCCGTGTGCGCCTACGTGAACGACAACGGCGAGGGGCTCGACGCGGCGGTCGAGGCGGCTCTTTCGGGCACTGACGAGGTCGTCGTCCTCACCGACGCGCTCGGCGGCAGCGTGAACCAGCGCTTCTCCCGCTTCGCCTCCGACCGGATCCACGTGATCGCGGGTGTCAACCTCCCGCTCGCCATGACGGTCGCGCTCGCGCGCCCCGACGAGAAACTCGACTTCGACGCCCTCGTCGACGAGGCGCGCCAGCAGATCGTCTACGTGAACGGTGCCAGTTCCGCCGAGTGCGAAGACGACGAATAGAGGAGGTCGACGATGAGAGAGTTCCTTAAGGACGTGTGGATGCACGGCGGTGAGGAAAGCCGCGCCATCACCCCCGAGAACATCACGGGCGAGAAGGGCCGTGCCGCCATGTCGGCCAGCCACCTCGGCGTCGGCCGCAAGGGCTCGTGCTGCGTGCCCCTTGAGTCCGGCGAGACCATCACGCTCGCGGACATCGAGGGCCCCGGCATCATCCGCCACATCTGGATGACCGTCCCCGACAAGACCGCCGCCGGCAGCTTCGTCATGCGCGACCTCGTGCTGCGCTTCTACTGGGACGACGAGGAGACCCCCTCGGTCGAGTGCCCTGTCGGCGACTTCTTCTGCAACGGCTTCGGTGAGCGCGCCATCGTCAACTCGATGCCCATCTGCGTGAACCCGACGGGCGGCATGAACTGCTACTTCGAGATGCCTTTCAGGAAGCACGCCAAGGTCACGCTTACGAGCGAGCACCCCGGGTTCATTAAGTACATCTTCTACACGTTCAACTACGCGCTCACCGACGTGCCGGACGACGCCATGTACTTCCACGCCCGTTTTAACCGCGAGCGCAGCACCCGCAGGGGCGTCGACTACACCGTGCTCGACGGCGTGCGCGGTAAGGGCTACTACGTCGGCACCTACATGGCCCTGTGCGCCCTGGAGCGCTATTGGTGGGGCGAGGGCGAGATGAAGTTCTTCCTCGACGGCGACGAGGAGTTCCCCACGGTCACCTCGACGGGAGCCGAGGACTACTTCGGCGGTGCCTGGGCCTTCCTCGACAGGCCGCCCCACGCACTGCCCGAGGCGCAGTGCTTCAACACGCTGTTCGCCGGCTACCCGTACCGCTCGACGCGCGACGCCACGCGCGACCGCTTCAGCGCGGGCAAGCCGAACCCGAACCCGATGCTCGCGACCAACGACGACGCGCTGCCCAGGCACGGCCTCTACAGGTGGCACCTTCCCGACCCGATCTCGTTCAAGGAGGACCTGCGCGTGACGTTCCAGGACCTCGGCAACGACGACATCAAGCTCTACGAGCGCGAGGACGACATCTCCACCGTCGCCTACTGGTACCAAAGCGAGCCGCACGCCGTGCTCGCCCCGTTTGCCGCAAGGCAGGACCGCGTGCCCAGGTAGGGTCGCCTCGAAACAAGCCAACGTTATGGGCGCCCGCGGTTGACCATGACTGCGGGCGCCCCTTTGTAAGGAGGATCACATGAGCGAAAAGCAAATGAGGCTCGGCGCCCTCGAGGCCGGCGGGACCAAGATGGTCTGTGCCGTGGTGTCCGGCGACGGCGAGGTTCTCGACCGTATGGAGACCCCGACGCTTACGCCCGCCGAGACCGTCCCGCAAATGGTCGAGTGGTTCACCGCCCGCGATGTGGACGCGTTGGGCATCGGCGCCTTCGGCCCGACCTGCGTCGACCCCAACGATGAGCACTACGGTTCCATCCTCCAGACGCCCAAGCTCGCGTGGCGAGGCTATGGTCTTCGCGCCGCGTTCGCCGACGCCCTCGGGATTCCGGTGACCTACGACACGGACGTGAACGTTGCCTGCCTCGGCGAAGTGGTCTTCGGCTGCTGCAAGGGGCTCGAGGACGCCGTCTACGTGACCATCGGCACCGGCGTGGGCGCGGGCGTCATGTGCGCGGGCAGGCTCCTTCACGGCATGCTGCACCCCGAGGCCGGCCACATGCTGGTAAGGACCCGTCCCACCGAGGAGGGACGCTGCGTCTGCCCGAGCCACGCGAACTGTCTCGAGGGCCTCGCCTCCGGCCCCGCCATCGCCGCGCGCTGGGGAAAGCCCGCGGCCGAGCTCGCGGACAACGTTGAGGTGTGGGCGCTCGAGGGGGATTATCTGGGGCAGATGTGCGCGAACCTCGTGCTCATGTACTCGCCTCGCCGCATCGTCCTCGGCGGCGGCGTGATGCACCAGGAGCAGCTCTACGGCATCGTCCGCAAGAAGACCCTCGAATATCTGGGTGGCTACATCCAGACCGCCGAGCTTAAGGACATAGAGAGCTACATCTGCGCCCCGGGCTGCGGCGGCGACCAAGGAATCCTCGGCGCGGCCGAGCTGGCAAGAAGGGCGCTCGCGTAACTTGCGCTCTCTCCGCCATACAACGCGTTAAGGAAAGACGAGCGCTTCTTGCCAATTGAGCGGCAAGAAGCGCTCGTCTTTTGCATTTGTTTTTGGGGCAGGACGCCCCGCCTCCGCTAGAGTCCCTGGACCGCCACACCCACGAGGTTTGGACCGGTGTGGACAAGAAGCGCGGGGCTGATGTCGGAGCGGACGACCTCCACCGCGTTGGCCACGCGCTCGCACAGGGCCTGCTCCATACGGTCGTAGAGGTCGGCGTGGGCCGAGGTGCGGCTCGCGGCAAAGCGCACCTTGGGGTGCTTCTCGACGATGGCGGCGATGAGCTTGACCTCGGTGCGATGCGGTACTTGCACAGCCATTTCGTGTGCGCGAGGCTGTTGGCTTTCTGGGCCACAGCAATCACCTTCCCCCTAGTATGATGACCTGAACAATCCTCATGCTAGGGGGAAGGTTTTTGTCGCGTAGCGGAAATTGGCCTCCACCCGCTGAGCGGGTGGCTTTCTATGCCGCGCGTGCCGCGCGGCACGGACAAAAGTCCATGAATAAAAACGAGGAAGGCCACGTCCGGCCTCCCTCGCAAAGGGTCTCTGATTACTCCCACTCATTGGGGACAGACTTAAATGAGTGCTCTTGAAATGCCGGCGCCTGGGGACGTTCTTTTTCTGTCTGCAGTTTGGAACGTTCCTTTTCTGTCGGCAGTTTGGGACGGTCCTTAGAGCTGCAGCGCGCCATGAGCGACGAGGCGAAGCGGATCATCCTGTCTTTGAGTTCTAAGCATAAGCCCCTGTCTCTGAGCAATGACCGGTTCGCATTTGTGCGTATTTGCGTGCGTGGGATTGCGTGAATATGCGTATAGATGCGCCGTTTACGGGACAAAAATGACCGTTTAGCGGTGAGATACGCACAAACACGCACAGACGCGCGTATTTGTGTGAATATAGAGCTATCCGAAATGCAAGACGTTCTATGACACAGGAGGCACATATGGTAGATTCCAAGCAGGCTCCACTCGACTCCGCGGCAGCCGCAAAAGCAGCGTTCGCTTCGGTCCAGGACAAGCCATTCCCCGATGATATCTTTACGGCTCCCGAGCTTCGTTGGGTTGTGATCGGGTGCGGCGTTATCGCCAACCAGATGGCCCAGTCTCTCGCTCTTGCCGGCCGCAAGCTTGCGGGCGTCGCCAACCGTACGCTGTCCAAGGCTCAGGCTTTTGCTGAGCAGTATGGCATCGAGAAGGTCTATGAATCGGTTGAGGACCTCTACGCCGATCCGGGCATCGACGCCGTCTATATCACCACGCCGCACAACACGCATATCACCTATCTGCGTGACGCGCTGGCCGCCGGCAAGCACGTGCTCTGCGAGAAAGCCATTACCCTCAATTCCGCTGAGCTCGACGAGGCGCGTGCCATCGCCGACGAGCACAACGTCGTCCTCATGGACGCCACCACGGTGCTTCATATGCCCTTGTATCAAGAGCTGCGCCGTCGCATGGATGCCGGCGAGTTTGGTCGCATGAACCTCGCCCAGCTCAACTTTGGTAGCTACAAGGAGTACGGCGATCTGACCAATCGCTTCTACAACCGCAACCTTGCTGGCGGTGCCATGCTCGACATTGGCGTGTATGCCCTGTCCGTCATGCGTCTCTTTATGGCAAGCCAGCCCATTGAGGTCGTTTCGTTGGGCAACACCTGTGAGACCGGTGTTGACGTTGCGGGCGGCATCGTCTGCCGTAATGCCGAGCAGCAGCTGGGTGTTGTGAGCCTCACGCTCCACTCCAAGCAACCCAAGCGCTCGATTATTAGCTTCGATAAGTGCTATATCGAGGTCAACGAGTATCCGCGCGCCGATCACGCGACTATCGTGTGGACTGCGGACGGCCACCGCGAGGAGGTCCACGCCGGCACCGAGGCTTACGCCCTTTGCTATGAGATGGCCGATCTTGAGAAGGCCGTTGCCGGCGACGACTCTAAGCGTGAGCTTCTGGGCTATGCTTCTGATGTTATGGAGCTGATGACCAAGCTACGCGCCGACTGGGGAGTCGTGTACCCCGAGGAGGAGTAAGCGATGCTAGCGGAAGATAGGCTCAACGCGATCGTGTCGATGGTTCAGCAGACCGGCTCGGTTACCGTGCCGGAGCTTGCCGAAGCCCTGGGCGTGACGGCGTCTACCATTCGGCGCGACCTGCAGACGCTCGACCGAGCGCACCGCATCGCCAAGGTCCACGGTGGGGCGACGAGTCTTGAGCGCGCGCACGTGACGCGCGATCTAACGCTTAATGAGCGCAGCGACCTCCATAACGATGACAAGGAGCGTATCTGCGCCCGCGCGGCGGCGCTTGTGGAGCCTGAGAGCTTTGTATACATCGACTCGGGCTCGACGACGCTCAGGCTCATCGAGCATCTTCCACACCTTGAAGATGTCACCTATGTGACCGATTCCGTGCTCCATGCTCAGCGCCTTGCTTTGCGCGGCATGCGTACCGTGGTGTTGGGCGGCGAGCTCAAACCCGAGACCGAGGCGCTCGTTGGCCCCGATGCCTTGGCAACCTTAGACCGCTACAACTTCAACTGTGGCTTTTGGGGCTCTAACGGCATTGCCGCCGAGCAGGGCTTCACGGCGCCCGATATCGAGGAAGCGCAAGTAAAGCGCATCTCGATGCGTCATACAGCCAAGCGTTTCGTAATCTCGGACGCCAGTAAATTTGGTATGGTGGCGCCCGTCAAGTTCGCGGACTTCCGTGACGCAACGATTATTACCGCAGGCGATGTCCCCGCCAAGTACCGGGCAATGGACAACGTCATCACGGTCTAACAGCAGGGGACGTGCTAAGGCCAAAACCACCGCGAAGGGGCAGGAACCTTTGTGGTGGTTTTGACGTTTGTCCAGATAAAACCTGTCAAAATAAACCTGTCCCTTTTAGGCAGGTTTTAGGGCTCCCAGGGGCAGGGGGCTTCGATGTGGATGTGCTCGCCGGTTACGGGATGCGTGAAGGACACGCTGTGGGCGTGGAGCATCAGGCCGCAGGGGCGCGGCGTTCCGTACAGGTCGTCGCCAACCAGGGGATGATGCTCGCTTGCCAGGTGCACACGGATTTGGTGCTTGCGGCCGGTGAGCAACTCGACATCGATATACGAGCGCGTGGGCAGGCCACGACGGCTCTTAAGGCGTTTGAGCACCTTCACGCGCGTTTGAGACGGCTTGCCGCTGGCGCCGACGCGCATCTTTCGGCTGTCGTGACGGTCGCGGGCGATGGGCTTGTCGATGAGCTTTTCGTTCCAGTCGATCTTGCCCTCGGCGAGCGCTAGGTAGTGCTTTTCGAAAGCGTGGTCGATAATCATCTGGTCAAAGGCGGGCTGCGTCTGCTTGTCGAGCGAGAACAGCACCACGCCGGTGGTGTCACGGTCCAGGCGATTGAGCGGCTGCATGTCGGTCGCGGCAAAGCCGTCGCCCATCGCCAGCAGCAGGTCGCTGGCGTAGTCGGTGAGCGTGCGCTCGCCGGTGCCGTCGCCGTGGACGATCATGCCGGCGGGCTTGTCGATGGCCATGAGCCAGGCGTCGCAGTAGAGGACTTGAGGTTCTTCGTTCACGTGTAAGCCTTTCGGTTAGCTAATTCCCACAAACATGCAGCCCGAGGTCGCCCCACGCAGGCGGGCAGCGGGCTTGCGACCTGCCTGCGCTGCATCAATGGCGCGACGGACGCGCGCGACGGCACGGCCAATCTCATTGGGCTCGAGCAGGGTTCCGTCAACCATAAGACGGCGCACGCCGGCATCGAGCAGCTGCGGAACCTGCGGCGTGAGGTCGATGGGGTAGGCATCGTACAGGCGCGAGCGGCCGTGGACGTCGGTACGTACCGGCATGACCTTTCCGTCGATATTCTTGAGCGAGAGCTTGCGGACACGCAGGCGGCAGTTGGCGCAATCGTGGATGCAGCCGTTGGCAACCTGCAGAATGCAATGCTCGCTTGTCATGACGCGCGGGCGGCCAAAGATGGTGATGCCCAGAGCCGCGGGCGCGGCGGCGCCGAGCGAGACAATCTCGTCGAGCGTGATCTCGGGCGAGAGCCAAAACGCACCGGCTCCGCGCTCGGCAAGCGCCTCCATGCAGGGCGTGTTGTGCACCGGCAGGCAAGAGCGAATCTCGGCCGTGGCGCCAACCTGGGCGGCTACGGCGAGCTCGGAGATATTGCCGACGGCGACGGTGGCTCCGGCATTGATCCACGGATCGACGCGCTCGTGGTCGACGGCACGGCAGACCTCGTCGAGTACGGGCACGATACCCTGCTCAAATGCATCGGCAGGGGAGAGTCCGACAGCCTCGAGCGCGTCGGTGGTCATGTAGATGCGCGTCGCACCCTCCGCGCGGGCCGCCTCGGCAGCCTCGAGCGTGGTGGCGGTGGCGCAGACCTGCGGCTCGTCGCGGTAGTGTGCGGGCATGGGGCGCGTACATTTGTCGAGCACCGGCAACTCGAGCGTTTTCGCGCGCTCCTCGTACGGCGCCAGAATGGCCTCCTCCAATGCTATACAGGCGGCGGCGCGCACCTTGTGCACGGCGGAGAAGCCCATGCCGCAGCCGGCGTCGAGCGAAACGTCAAAGCTCACTGCCTCAAAGGGCGAGGAGCCCACGCGGCCCACATGCTCAACCAGGTCTGCCGCCTCGACGGCGCGGGTCTTGGCGGCCTCGACGGAAAAGCCCGTGGCGGTGGCGGTGAGCGCGGGGTTGTCACAGCAGGTGAGTGTGACGGTAAACGGCTCGCCCAGGCGCGCCACGACGGACACATCAACAGCTCGGCGGCGCAGCACATCGCGCTTGAGCGCGGCGCCGGCGGCGTCGATGGCGCACTGGCTGCGGATGACGCGCACGCGGCAGCCCTCGGGCATGCTGCGGGGCACGCGACATTCGATGATGTCGCCCGCGGCGGCATCATCGACGGCAATGGTGGTCAGGAACTGGTCAAACTCGTTATCGTGGCGAAGCTCCAGCAGGTCGCCCTTGCCCACGGGCTCAGACAGCTCGATGCGGGCGATGGCGGCGCGGCGACGGCGGTCGTCGGGCTTGAGGCCGCGCACATCGCGGTTGGCCGGGCGGCTGCCCAGCACCGTGCCCACGATCTGGCCGCGGTTGTTGGAACGCTCATAGCTCATCATCTCGTCGCCCGAGGTGCCGTCCTGATAGGCGTGCGTAAAGTCGCGGTTGAAGCAGCGCTTGAGCTGGCGCTGGCGGGCGGCGTCCTCGTCCTTATCTACGGCGACCCCGGCCAGCATGTCATCGATTTGATGACGATACACATCGACGATGGAGTACACGTAATCGGGCGCCTTCATGCGGCCCTCGAGTTTGAGCGATGCGGCGCCGGCGTCATACAGACGGCGAACAAGCTGTGAGGTGTTGGTGTCGCGCGGACATAGCGCACGCTCGCGGCCAGCGGGGGAGAGCGCGCGACCGTTCTCGTCGATCAGCTCGTAGGGCAGGCGGCAGGGCTGGGCGCACATGCCACGGTTGGCCGAGCGGCCCGCCATGGCAAAGCTCGAGAGCAGGCACAGGCCCGAGTAGCAAAAGCAGATGGCGCCGTGGCTAAAGACCTCAAGGTCCACATCGGGCGCGGCGTCGTGGATGGCGGCGATCTCGTCGATGGAAAGCTCGCGCGAGAGGGTCACGCGGTCGGCGCCCTGCTCGCGGCACCAAAGGGTTCCACGGTCATCATGAATGTTCGCCTGGGTTGAGATGTGCGTCTCGATGGCGGGCATCGTGCGCTTGACCTCAAAGAACAGGCCCCAGTCCTGGATGATGAAGGCGTCGGCGCCCAGCGTGGAGCAGCGATGGATGAGTTGCAGCGCATCGCCCATCTCGGACTGCTTGATGACGATGTTGACCGTGACGTAGACGCGCGACCCGGCTAGATGTGCGGCGCGGCAGGCTTGCTCAAAGGCCTCGTCGGTAAAGTTGGTGGCCTTGCGGCGGGCGTTGAAGCTGCCCATGCCGCAGTAGATGGCGTCTGCCCCGGCGGCAAGTGCGGCGGCAAAGGGCTCGGGCCCTCCGGCGGGCGCCAAAAGCTCGGGATAGGTGGGTGCGGTGGGGTGCGAGTGGCTGGTTTGCGTCATTATGCCAAATCTTTCGTCGAGGTTCATTTTGAGTATAGCGTGACCGCCTTGTATCTGCGATTTGTTCGAGCTCTGCATAGTACCAAATTATTACCTATAAAAAAGTTTGCATGGCCTTGGAGCGATGGACAGCATGCGGGAAGTTGGCCATAGACCAGAGCCATAATCCGGGACCTCCAAACGGAAACCCTCTCTTGAATGGAGTCGGTATGAATAAAGAGGCTATTGCTTTCACGAATGCTCCGCCCGCCATCGGTCCGTGCTCTCCTAGCATCAAGTTGGGCGACGCGCTGTTTCTCTCCGGTCAGCTTGGTATCGATTCGTCGACGGGCAAGCTTCCCAAGCGCGTTGGGTCCCATCGCAAGCAGCCTCAGAAAAAAGCAATTGATAATAATAAATTATTAAAAAATACTCTTCATCAAGTACATTCGCCATCTCTTCCCTGCGGTGGTTACGGGAACCGTCATTTTCACGATTGGCCTTTCCCTGTATCCGATCGCCATTCGCTGGATGGCTGGCGGTATGGGAACGCCGTTGTGGGGCACGCCCCAGGCATGGCTTATCGCCATCATCACCCTTGTCGCAGTGTTCGTGCTTGGTAATTACGGTAAGGGTATTTTGAGCTTGGGCTCGCTTCTGTTCGGCATCGTCATCGGCACGATTGTCTCGCTTCCCTTTGGTATGCTCGATCTTTCCGCTGTGGGCGATTCCGCATGGGTTGCCATGCCCGAGATCATGCACTTCCAGCTTGAGTTCCAGCCTGCAGCCATGGCGACCGTAGCCATTGTCTATGTGGTCAACTGCCTGCAAAACATGGGTGGCGTTGCTATGACCGCCAACGCCGTCGAAGGCCGTATCCCCACTTCCGATGAGTATGCCGGCGGCATCATCTCCCTAGGCATCATGAGTATCCTGGGCGCATTCGTCGGTGCCATTCCCCAGTCGACCTACGAGCAGAACACCGGCATCATCATCTCCAATGGCGTAAAGAATCGTTTGGTCTTTACCTTCGCATGCCTGGTCTTTATCGTTGCTGGCTTTCTGCCTAAGTTCGCCGCGGTGCTCACCTGTATTCCCCAGCCCGTCGTTGGCGGCGCCGTCCTTGGTGTCTTTGCAACGATCACGATGAGCGGTCTCGACCTGATCGTCGAGGGTGGCCTCACGGCTCGCAAGAAACTTATCGTCGGCACCGCCATTGCTCTTGGTCTGGGCATCGAGCAGGTTTCCGGCTGCCTTGCCGGCGCCGGCATGCCCGAGTGGGTTGGCACCGTCTTCGGTTCCTCTGCGCTCGTAGTTTCCACCATCACCGCCATTTTGTTGAACATCTGCCTGCCCAAGGGCGAGGAAAATCTCGAAGAAGCGCGTGTCGAGGCCCAGATGTCCGGATCTGTCGGGGAGGATCAAGCGCAACGTTGATTATGAGAAACGGCCATGTCGTTTGTGGCAGAGAAAATCGCCCACAGGTTCGATGGTCATATACGCCTTTCCTTCTCCGCCGGGGTGGATGAGAAGAGCGTTAGCAATCTGGTTGAGGCGGGTATCTGATCGGTGACGGTGGCGACTTCGCTGCTTCGTCCGTGCGGCTATGAACGTTTCGTCCGCATGGTCAAAATCGATGAGCGCACTGCTCCGACCGGCGAGCGCACGGTGGATGTCGAGGCGATTCATACACTGCATGAGTCATAGCCCGACCATTAGTCTTTCTCTCTTTCGCAAGAGGGCGTCGACTCATTTCGATGCCCTCTCGTTTTGTATACGGGGCTCTTGTTATCAATTGGAATCTTAGACAAGCGCTTCGGCGAGCGTCATGTCGCCCGTCCAATGTGCGGCCGGCACGATAGGAGAAGAGATGACGGCAGCGGGCAAAATGTGGCGGAGACGAGAGCTCCATCGTCCTTACGCGTGTCATCGAGGATCCGACAAAGTTGAGCGATGGGTCCGGCGGAAAGAGGGCGATTGGACGTACCTGTCGAAAGATAGCCCATGGGCGGCGAGACGGACAGCGAATGCGTTGGCGGCTCATAGGGCAATAAGGAGCCCGTGATTTAGTTTACATAGCCTTTAGTTTACGTTACATAGCCTTAAGGTTTCGCAGGCTGGTTTATTAACACCGCGTACATAAGATGATAGCGATATCGGAACTCGTGTCACCAGGAGGATGTACATGCTCAAAAAGATGATAAGCGCTGCGCTTGCGGTCTTATTATGTGCGACCAGCCTATTGAACGCAACGGGCTGCACGGCTACAAATGCCGGCAAGTCTGCACAGGACAGTAAGACGACGCAGACGTCTGCAAATGACGGAAAAAAGACGACCGTAGAATTCTGGTATGCAGGCGGCAAAACAGCCGTGGGCGTCATCCAGGATATTGTCGACAAGTACAATAAATCCCAGGATAAATACGAAGTCAAAACCGTTACCCAAGCGGATTATGACGAGACGTATCAAAAACTCCAAGCTGCCATTGCAGGTAATTCTGCGCCAGATCTGGTGCTGTTGAATCCTTCTGCCGCAAGGACGCTCGACGAGAAGAACCTCTTGGCCGATCTCAACGAGTACACCAAAAAGGATGACACCTTCAACAAGGACGATTTGATTTCTGCCTTTTACAGTCAGGGAACCAACGATAAGGGTGGGCAGTTCGCATTGCCAGCCTACGGAACGACTCAGGTCCTGTATTACAACATCAAGGCGTTTGAGGACGCCGGCGTAGACCCATCGTCCATAAAGACTTGGCAGGATTTGGGTGATGCCGCCAAGAAGATCAAGGCGACCGGAAAGTACGAATATGGATGGGAGCCCATGTGGGGCCCAGACAATATGATCGATGCTGCTCTCAGCAACGGCGCCTCGGTATTCTCGAAGGATGGCAAGAAGGTAACGATCAATTCAAAACAGTGGGTCGAGGTGTTTGAGCAATTCCGTAAGTGGATCCATGACGACAAGACGATGGCCATCCACTCTGGCGGACAGGGCTGGGAGTATTGGTACGACACCATCGACGATGTCATCCAAAACAAGGCCGGCGGCTATACGGGTTCTTCGGGAGATCAGGCGGACCTCGATTTCAATATCGTTCAGGCCATTGAACAGCCTGCTTGGTCCAGTGCTACCGAATCAAAGCCCACGGCGGGGGCACAGACGATGAGCATTCTGAAATCATCGAGCGATGCAGAGAAACAGGGCGCGTACGATTTCCTGAGGTACTTCATGTCTGTCGATTCCCAAGTCGAGTGGAGCACGACCGTCGGATACGTTCCGGTGAATAAAAAGATCATGGAAGACGATACGTACAAGAAATACCTTGAGGACCATCCCCAGGCCGTCGTTCCCTTTAACCAGGCGAAGCACGCTTCCATCTATCCTGTCGATCCGACCAACGGGCAGGTCCACGATGCACTGAAGGTAGCGGCCGATAAGGTCGAGATCGATAATGTTCCCGCAAAAGAGGCCCTGGACGAAGCGCAGAAGACTGCACAGGCTGCTTTGGATGCAGTAAACAAGTAGCTATGAAAAAGGAACTGAAGTACACGTTCTCACGAGAAGCTGCTGCCATTCAAAAGCAGCAGCTTCTCTTGAATGACGACGAAGATGCAATAACCATTTCGGTCGAGGGGAAACCATCGATACTGGCTTCTGTGGACCTGTTCGTCAAAGACAGCGCAGACAACGTGCTCTTCCACAGGCAATTGGGGACCGGTGGAAATGTCATCACGATCGCGAATGATATAAGACGAGCATCAAATGGCGCTATACCGTGCATGTTGACGAAGGGGGTGTACACGATCGAGCTCGTGCTATGGCATGATGCGCGATCCCATCTTCTCCACACTGCGCGGGTAGACGTAGTCTGTGAATCTGGATGCGCGGGGCAAGCCGATCCGTGCGGGACCGTTGTCTGGATGGACAGGCGGGGAAGGCTGTCCGGATATGATCCAGATCACATGAAGAGAAATCACACCGGCTGGTATAAGGGAGATTTTCACTGCCACACAGTTCTGTCGGACGGGCATGAGCGTCTTTCCAATCAGATGGCAAAGGCAGACCTCATGGGATTGGATTTTTACTCGGCGACCGAGCACAATCTGGTCCCCGCGACATGGGTCGAAACGGACCTGCTCGTTATCTGCGGGACGGAGGTAACAACGATATATGGGCATGCGAATGCCTTCGGTTTAAAAAAACGTCCCGACAATCTGGACCGTGTCTGCGCCGGCGACAGTCGAGAGGCCTTTCTGGACATCCTCGGTCAATTGCATGCGGAACGCAGTGTTATCAGCATCAACCACCCATTTTTAGTGCCGTGGCAATGGTCATGTCCAGATTATCCCCTAGATAAAGTTGATTGCCTTGAAATCATAAACGACCCCACCTATCCGAATAACCATGAGGCGAATCGAAAGGCAGTCAGGCTGATCGATGCGATGTGGAATGACGGATGGCAGATCTGCGGTATCGGGGGAAGCGACACGCACGCATTACTGCATGAGTGGTATACGCCCGAGAGCGGACCGTCCATTGTGGGGGATCCGACCACGCATGTGTATAGCGAGGGGCTGAGCCAAAACAAGATACTCGAGGCACTTCGAAAGTGCCACGTATTCGTTACGAGATACATTGAAGTGAGCTTTTGCATGCGCGAGAACGGGCGCGAAGTGCTTCCGGGTGACGCAATGCCTGAGCCCGGAACCTTCGAAGCCGTCTTCCGATTCGACAATGTGCGCGAGCCGATTCATCTTTTTGTTATCAGGGACGGCGTGAGGGAGAGCCTGCGTCTCGAGTTCGATTTCGAGTACAGGAGGGCGACCGCATCATACCGGGTCAATTGGAGTACGGACGCATACCATTGGATGCGCTTCGGCGCGGAAGATGAAAAAGGGGACTGCATCTTCTACGCCAATCCCGTGTATTGCTGTGAAAGAGAGCATCAGTTCGATACCTTTGGGGCGGCGATAGATGAAATTGCATGACGTTCGCGGGGTCATTTTCGATAAAGATGGAACCTTGATAGAGTTCCAGCCCTTCTGGATTCCCGTGACATGCCGAGTGCTCTCGAGGCTCCGGGAACTGTACCGGGCGGATGCCATCGAATATCAGGATTGCTTCTCCGCCCTCGGAGTTTCCGAGGGCGGAGAAGTGGATCCGGAGGGCCAATTGGCGGTCGGGACCTATGGAACAATCTCTCGTGCCGTATCGGAGGTGTATGCGCGCGGCGGCGTCGAGGCGGACAGGGCCTCCTTTTTGGGGGATATGACGCGGGCTTTCGAAGAGGAGGCAGCTCGCCAGCCTTGTACCCTGACGGCAGATATACATGGGCTGCTTGCATTTCTGAAAAAGAAGAGGATTCGGGTCGCCATCGCAACAACCGACAACACGGAAGTCACGCAGGGGTTCCTGCGGGAAAATGGCATAGCGGTGGACATCGTGTCCACATGCGATGGCCCCATTCCAAAAAAACCAGATGCCGAGCTGATCGGCTACTGCGCGCGGGCATGGGATACGACGTGCGAACATGTTCTGATGGTGGGGGACACCCCAAATGATCTTCGGTTTGCCCGAAACGCGGGCGCCCGGACTGTTGGAGTGTTGACCGGCGTCTCTTCCGAACGGACGCTCGCCCCGTATGCCGATCTCGTTCTAACGAATATAGGAGAATTGAAAAAAGTACTATGACGACTATTCAACTCAAACACGTTAATAAGACATATGAGAACGGCTATGAGGCGGTTCGAGACTTCAATCTCGATATCGAAGGAAAAGAATTCGTGATTCTCGTAGGTCCCTCGGGATGCGGGAAATCTACTACGCTCAGGATGATCGCGGGCCTCGAGAGCATCTCCCAAGGTGATCTGCTGATCGATGGACAAGTCATGAATGAGGTGGAGCCCCAAGACCGCAATATAGCGATGGTCTTCCAAAACTATGCGCTCTACCCCCATATGACCGTAAAGGACAACATCTCCTACTCGCTGAGGATACATAAAGTCCCAAAGGACGAGATCGAGGCCCGCGTAAGTGAAATCGCCTCCATGCTCAACCTGGAGGACCTGCTGGACAGGAGGCCAAATCAACTGTCGGGCGGGCAGAAACAGAGGGTGGCGATGGGCAGGGCCCTGATTCGAAAGCCAAGGGTGTTTCTCATGGACGAGCCGCTCTCGAATCTGGATGCCAAGCTCAGGGCGCAAATGCGCGTCGAGATCGCCTCACTCTATGAAAAACTCGACACGACGTTTATCTATGTGACGCACGACCAGACAGAGGCCATGACGCTGGCGACCAAAATAGTCGCCATGAACAACGGCGTCGTTCAGCAAATCGATACCCCCTACAATATGTTCCACTACCCGGCAAATCGTTTCGTTGCGGGGTTCATCGGCATGCCCGGAATGAATTTCGTTGAGGTCGACCTCGTGGAAAGAGACGGGGACGTCTATGTGCGGGGCACGGATGGCGAACTCAGGGTGAATGAGGAGCGGGCAAGGGAAATCCGTGGCCGATCAAAACAAAACTCAAGGGTGGTTTTGGGAATTAGGCCAGAGCACGTCATCCCATGCGAAAAGAAGGACTCCTTTTTCTCGGGTCGCATCGATGTTTACGAGATGCTTGGCTATGAGGGGGTACTTCATGTCAAGACAAGCGACGGAGACATCGTTTCGTCGATCGAGGAGAGCAATTCATACAGGCCGGGTCTAGAGGTGCATCTACGCCTCAACGAAGCGCACATCCACTTTTTCGATATCGAAAGCGGAGCGACCATTTGCAATTAGGCCGCAGACGGCTCTCGTCTTCACGTATGCGAGATTAGAGCGCGGCAGTCCATTTTGGTCGGTCATAGGCTTGCCGTGTCCGATGGATGGCCTGCGGTTCGATATGCACCGCCGATGCCCCTGATTATGTATGGCATATGAGAATCCCTGGACAAGGCTGCTACGCGCATGCGGACGGAGACCATGTCCTCGTGTTGCGGCCCACGTTCGCCCGACGTCGATGTCCCCGACTCTTCAGAGAGTGATTGGAAATGGAAAAATATAAACTGAAAAAAATAGGAAGTGTTCTCCTGTTTGTGCTGCCCGCGTTTGTCCCGTTGAGCGTGTTTTGGCTCTATCCAATTTGCAAGGCAATATGGATGAGCTTCACCAACTCCGATTTCATGAGTCCGGCGTTCAATTATGTGGCATTCGACAATTATATCGCGGTGTTTCACGATAGCCGTTTTTATGAGGCCCTGTTGAATACCCTCGTTTTTACGGTGGGCACCCTGGTCCCCACGATCGTTCTGGGGTTATTGCTGGCCCTGGCCCTTTCAAGGAAATTCCGCGGGTCCGAGTTTCTGAAATTCATCATATTCTCGCCCTGGGTCACGCCGACGGTCGCCATTTCTATCGTATGGACGTGGATTTTTCAGCCAGACAACGGCCTTGCCAACCAAATACTGAATGTCTTCCATCTTCCCGGATTGCAGTGGATTTCGTCGTCGGATACCGCAATGCTATCCGTCATCATCGTGACGATATGGAAGTCGCTCGGATATGCCATGATCTTCTACCTCTCTGCACTGGAGAAGGTGCCGAGAGATCTGTATGAGGCCAGCTCCATCGACGGGGCCCGTGGAGTCCGCCAATTCTTTGATATCACACTGCCTTCGATCTCCCCCACGACGTTCTTTTTGACCATTATCACGATGATCAATTCTTTGCAGGCATATGACCAGATTCAGATCTTGACACAGGGAGGTCCTGCCGGCTCCACGAGGACCCTGCTGTATATGTACTATCAGCTGGGATTCCAAGAATTCTCGATGGGAAAGGCGTCGGCGATCGCTGTCATCATGATGATCATCACGGTGGCGCTTTCGATTTTCCAGTTTAGATACTCTAAAAAGTGGGTGAACTATGAGTAATCAGGGTTTAAAAAGGCTGTCCTTCTTGGGACTCCGCGTCTTATTCTTGACGTTTTTCTCTGCCTTGACGGCGCTTCCGTTTATATGGATGGTCTGCAGCTCGTTGAAACCGAGCGAGGAGGTCATGAGATCGGTTTCCTTTCTCCCGAGCCATGTTGATTTTGGCAACATCGTCGGCGTTATAACGGCTTCGCCCATTCCGGCCTACATCTTCAACACCACTTGGATTTCGCTGCTGATCGTTGCCTTGCAGGTCTTTACATCCGCCATGCTCGCCTACGCCTTGGTGTTCATGGATTTCAGAGGGAAGAACGGCATCTTCGTCACTGTCATGGCGACGTATATGCTGCCCGTGGCGGCAACGTATATCCCGTCCTATATTATCCTTTCTCACCTGAATCTCCTGAACACCTTTACGGGGTTGATAATCTCGGGCACGGTATCGACCTTTGGCGTCTTCTTGCTTCGGCAGGGCTTTATGCAGATTCCGAAAAGCCTCGTAGAGGCGGCGCGAATGGACGGATCGAGGCATTGGGAGATCCTGTGGCATATCGTCTGCCCGCTCACAAAGTCCTCTTTCGTCACGCTCGGATTGATGAGCTTCATCTCTGCCTACAACAACTATATGTGGCCGTCCTTGATTACGAACGACCCATCACGCTATCTCGTCTCGCAAGGGTTGAGGGCCTTCTTTATCGAAGGGGGCGCCTATGGTACAAATTGGGGCTTGGTAATGGCAGCCAGCGCAATCGTCGTCGTTCCCCTGCTGGCCCTGTTTGCGTTGACGGAAAAGTGGTTCGTCAACGGCATCGGAGGGGAGACCGGGGTTAAGGGGTGAGCCCGGTGGGATTGAGGCCAGAAGGGGTCCGAACGGGACATATGCCATGGCGAGCATATCTCCAAGAGCTTTTGGAGATTATCTTGGTAGGTAGGCCCGTCGAGTCGCCTGACCAACCAGTGTCTGTCCGGCGTGTCGTTGGCCCGCATGGCGTGGGGCGTCCCGACCGCGGCGGTGACGCAGTTCAGACCTCGAGGTCGATATCGGGCGCGGCAGGCGACGCCCGTGATTTAAGCAGGACAAAGTCATCAGCAGGCTTCGCAGTAAAACGGATCTCTCGCCAAGCTGCCGGTCGTGCCGCTCAGCGGCCGAGGGGCACCGTTGGGCGATAAAACTTTCTCGCATAATAATAAAATTCTTGCATCACGCGAAAACCTTGAGTACTATCCCAATCAAGCGCGGTGTTCAGACCGAACTGTGCCTCCCGGTGTGAACACCGCGCTCACGCTCTCTATTTGATCGTAAGGAGAAAAACATGAGCAAGACCGTCGTGTCTTCCGATAACGCACCTGCAGCCATCGGTCCGTATTCCCCCGGTATCCAGACCGGCAATATGGTGTTCCTGTCCGGCCAACTGGGCATCGACCCCGCGACCGGCAAGCTGCCCGAGGGCGTCGAGGCCCAGGCTAAGCAGTCCCTCGCCAACGTCGAGGCCCTGCTGACCGCTGCCGGCGCCACCTTTGCCGATGTCGTCAAGACCACGGTCTACCTGGCCGACATCGCCGACTTCGCTGCCGTGAACGAGATCTACGCCTCCAAGTTCGAGGCCCCGTTCCCCGCACGCAGCGCTTTCCAGGTTGCCGCTCTTCCGGCTGGCGGTCTGGTCGAGATCGAGGTCGCCGCCGCTCTCTAAGGCGTTGGCAACAACTCAATATGACATGCAAAAAGACCCTGCAGTGCGAGCTGCAGGGTCTTTTGTCAGGGGCAGTCTTTTTGGGACGGGGCCATTTTAGCTACCCCTACATGCGGGATTGATTTTACTTGCGGCACATCGAAATCGCGGGCAGAGGAAGGGTAGCTAAAATAGCCCCGTCCCAAAAAGACTGCCCGCGCTCCATTTTGCTCGTTAGCCTTCCTTGCGGACTTTTTGCAGGTAGCGGTAGACGCTGGGCTCCGAGATACCCAGCGCGGTGGCGGCGCAGGCCACGGCGCCCTTGAGCATGAACACACCGTTGCCGTTGAGGTGACGAATGACGTCCACGCGGTCGCTCTGACCAAGCGACGCTACATCTAGCCCGCGCGCGCTCAGCAACTCGGCAATGTTGCGGTCGATGAGCTCCTGTGTGGACTCCGAAAGGCTTTCGACCTCGATAGACGCGGGCTCCGCCTGCCTAGGCACAGCATCGAAGCATGCCATGAGCTGCTGCGCCATGGCGTTGATGGAGCGCACGGTCGAGAGGTCGGTGTTGACGCAGAGCATACCGACGATCTCGTCATTCTCGCGGATAAAGTACGTCGCTGACTCCAACGTCTTGCCGCCGGCACCGCGCCCCTCGTAGCCCGTAATAAAAGGCAGGTCGCGATACTTGGGGTCGTGAATGATCTTGAGTGCCAGATCGGTGGCGGGACCGCCGACCTTGCGGCCGCTCACGATGCCGTTGCGAATATCGACGATGGCGTGGTCGATGTCCGAGAAATCGTGCAGGACGATCTCGCTGTTCTTACCGAGTATCTGCTCCAGGAAATCGACCATCGGCAAAAAGCGACGTACGGTCTCGTTCACGGGCAACTCCTTTGGGTGAAATCGGAAGTTTCATAACAATTTTTTCTCATGGTAACACGCTGCTCATCATCTCGTATATCCGCAGGTACATTGCGTAATACAGACGAACGGTAGGAATTTGGCGGCAAGCGGTTGACCAAAAGAAAAGTTAGATGTTATTTTGACTGGACACTTTCCTGACCTGCGAAAATGCATTATCTCAGCTGAAGAATAGTCTGATAACAAATAATTATTATTGAGAATGAGAAAAATCTTTAATACGATATGCAACGAAGGCACAACCTCAACCCCGCACTGCGTCACAATAGGGCGTTAGATGCGAAAACAACTACTTCGAGGATTGGTGGTCAAATGACCCAGGAGACGGTTACGAACGGCACTGAAGCCCTGTTCACTCGCGAAGGCATGCCTCCCGTTAAGGAAATGATCCCGTGTGCCCTCCAGCACGTACTGGCATCGTTTGCCGGCATCATTACCCCGGCGGTCATCATGGCCGGCGTCTACGGCTTTAATAGCCAGCAGAGCACCGACATCATCCAGGTCGCGCTCATTCTTTCGGCGATCGACACGGCCCTTCAGGCCTTCGCTCCCTTCCGTCGCATCGGCGGCGGCCTGCCCATCGTCATGGGCGTTTCGTTCGCGTTCCTGCCGGCCCTGCAGGCCATGGGAGCCTCGGGCTTTAGCTTTGGCGCGCTGTTGGGCGGCGAGATCGTCGGCGGCGCCGTCGCGGTCCTCTTTGGTCTGGCCTACAGCAAGATTAAATGGCTGTTCCCGCCCGTCGTGACCGGTACGGTCATCTTCTCCATCGGCGTTTCGCTGTATCCCACGGCCGTCAAGTATATGGCCGGCGGTATGGGCACGCCGCTGTGGGGCACCCCGCAGGCCTGGTGCGTCGCTCTTATCACCTTCGCCGTGGTCTTCGCCCTTGCCAACTTTGGCAAGGGCACGCTCAAGCTTGGATCCGTGTTCTTTGGCATGATCGTTGGCATGATCGTCTCCATCCCCTTTGGCATGATTGACTTCTCCAGCGTCGCCACCGCTCAGGTCTTCGCCCTTCCCAAGCTCATGCCCTACGCGCTCGAGTTTGATCCCGAGGTCTGCATTACCCTCGCCGTCGTGTTCCCCATGGTCGCCATCCAGGTTATCGGTGACGTCTCCGCTGCCTGCCTGGGCTCCATCGACCGTATGCCCACCGAGCGCGAGCTCTCCGGCGCTATCGTGTCCCAGGGTCTCACCTCTATGGTCGGCGGTCTGCTGGGAGGTCTTCCCACCAGCGCCCTTGGCCAGAACGTGGGCATCATCTGCTCCAACAAGGTCGTCAACAAGTGGGTCTTTGTGACCATCGCGGCCGTCTTTGCCATCGCCGGTCTGTTCCCGCAGCTCTCTGCCGTCCTTTCCGCTATCCCGCAGCCCGTCATCGGCGGCGCGACCGTCGGCGTCTTTGGCACCATCACCATGAACGGCGTGCGCATGTTCACCCGCGAGGGCCTCACGCAGCGCACTACCACCATCGTCGGCACCTCCGTCGTTTTTGGCCTGGGTATCTGGATGGCCAGCGGTTGCCTTGCCGGCGAGGGTATGCCCACCTGGGTGTCCACCGTCATCGGCTCCAATGCCGTAACCCCCACCGCCATCATGGCCATCGTGCTCAACCTGATCCTTCCGCAGACGCCGGTCGTGGCTCAGCACATCGATGCCGCCAAGGATGCCGCCGTGGATCTGGTCCTGCCCGAGAGCAAGAAGTAATCAATTCGGTGCTATTCGTCGGCGGGCGCATCGCCTCGTCCGCCGACGTCATGCGGCGATAGGCCGCACTTCAAAGGGTTTGTCCCTTTGGTGAAGCGTTGACGGGAGAGGGCCCGTTTCCGGTGTAGGCCGGCGCTTCGCACTTCCGCCATGTCAGAGGTGTCAAACCCCGCCCCTGATGTTGAAGGGAGCTTTCATGCTTCTGGTCGCTAACGGTTCCGTCTTTACCCGCAACGCTCAGACCCCGTTCATTCCCAACGGTGCGGTCGCCATTGACGGAGATACGATCGTCGAAGTGGGCCCCGAGTGCGAGCTCAAGGCCAAGTACCCGGATGCCGAGTACGTCGACGCCCGGGGCAACCTCATCATGCCCGGACTCATCAACTGCCACACCCACATCTACTCGGGTCTGGCCCGCGGCCTTGCCATTAAGGGCTGCAACCCCACCAACTTTTTGGAGAATCTTGAGCAGCAGTGGTGGAAGATCGACGACAACCTGACGCTCGGCGGCACCAAGGCCAGCGCCTATGCCACGATTCTGGACTCCATCCGCGATGGCGTCACCACGATCTTCGATCACCACGCGAGCTTCTGCGAGATCCCGGGCAGCCTCTTTACCATTAAGGACGCCGCGCAGGAGCTGGGCATGCGTTCGTGCCTGTGCTACGAGGTCTCCGATCGACGCGGCCAGGAAAAATGCGACCAGGCCATTGCCGAGAACGCGGAGTTTGCCCAGTGGACTGCCAAGGAGCGTCGCGATAACGACAACCACATGATTGCCGCCATGTTTGGCGGACATGCCACCTTTACGCTGTCGGACGAGACCATGGACAAGATGGCCGAGGCCAACAACGGCCTGACCGGCTTCCACATCCACGTATGCGAGGGTATGAATGACGTGTGGGACTCCCGCCTCAACCGCGGTGGCATCAGCCCCGTCGAGCGCCTGCTGCAGCACAACCTGCTGGGTCCCGACACCATGCTGGGCCACTGCATCCACGTGACGCCTGCCGAGATGGATGTCGTCAAGGAGTCCGGCACCTGGCTGGTCAACAACCCCGAATCCAATATGGGCAACGCCGTGGGCTGCGCCCCCGTGCTCGAGTTCTTCCGTCGCGGCATCCCCGTGTGCATGGGCACCGACGCCTACACCCACGACATGCTCGAGAGCCTCAAGGTCTTCCTGATCATTCAGCGCCACAACGCCGCCATGCCCAACGTGGGCTGGTGCGAGGCCATGACCATGCTGTTCGAGAACAACGCCAAGATGGCCAGCAAGTACTTCGATCGTAAGCTCGGTGTGCTCGAGGCCGGTGCCGCTGCCGACGTCATCGTTATGGACTACAAGCCCTTTACGCCGCTGAGCGAGGAGAACATCGACGGGCACATGCTCTTTGGCATGATGGGCAAAAACTGCCGCACCACCATCATCAACGGCCGCGTCCTGTACAAGGATCGCGAGTTTGTCGGTATCGATGAGGACAAGATCAACGCGTGGATCATGGCTGAGTCCAAGAAGCTCTGGAGCACGCTCAACGATCGCACCTACTAATTTCACAAGTAGATTCACGCGCGTCGGGTGTTTCGCCGCATCCGGCGCGCGCATGGGCGGCCTCCGCGGGGTCGCCGGCGCTGTGCTAGCGCTACACCGTATTTGCGCCCGTCGCGCGGTCTCGCCGGGCGTTACAGAGAGGAGCTCATTATGAGCGACATCATGAGGCCGATCCCGTTTTCGCAGCTGATGAACTGGATCATCGAGGAGCACAAGACCCAGGACGCCATCTTTGGCGTGCGCAAGATGGTCACGACCAACCAGGAGGGCGCGCTTCCCATTTTTGACGAGCGCATCGAGACCCCGTTTGGCCCGGCCGCCGGTCCCAATACGCAGCTTGCCCAGAACATCGTGGCATCCTACGTGGCCGGTTCCCGCTTCTTTGAGCTCAAGACCGTTCAGGTTATGGACGGTGAGGAGCTCTCCAAGTGTGTGAACAAGCCCTGCATCGTTGCGCAGGACGAGTGCTACAACTGCGAGTGGTCGACCGAGCTCGAGGTTCCGCAGGCCTTTGCCGAGTACGTGAAGGCATGGTTTGCCTGCCACCTGATTGCCCGTGAATACGGCCTGGGCAGCCCGGACGGTTTTGTCTTCAACATGTCGGTGGGTTATGACCTCGAGGGCATCAAGAGCCCCAAGGTCGATGCCTACATCGAGGGCATGAAGGACGCCAGCGGCTCCGAGGTTTGGAACGAGTGCCGCACGTGGGCGCTCGCCAACCTGGACAAGTTTGAGCATGTCGATGCCGCGTTTGTCGAGTCCATCCCGGCGCGCGTCTCCAACTCCATCACCGAGTCCACGCTGCATGGCTGCCCGCCGGCGGAGATCGAGCGCATCGCGACCTACCTCATCACCGAGAAGGGCCTCAACACCTACATCAAGTGCAACCCCACGCTGCTGGGCTATGAGTTTGCCCGCCAGCGCCTCAACGAGCTGGGCTTTGACTACATCGTCTTCGACGATACGCACTTCCGCGAGGACCTGCAGTGGGCCGATGCTGTGCCCATGTTCGGGCGCCTGATTGCCCTGTGCGCCGAGCGAGGCCTGGAGTTTGGCGTCAAGCTGACCAACACCTTCCCCGTCGACGTGACGAGGAACGAGCTGCCCTCCACCGAGATGTACATGTCGGGCCGTTCGCTGTTCTCGCTGACCATCGAGGCCGCCCGTCGCATTACCGAGCAGTTCGATGGCAGGCTGCGTATCAGCTACTCCGGCGGTGCCACGGTCTACAACATCCGTGCCCTGTACGATGCCGGCATTTGGCCCGTTACCCTGGCGACCGACGTTCTCAAGCCCGGTGGCTACGAGCGCTTTAGCCAGATGGCTGGCGAGTTCACCGATCTGGACGGCAAGCCGTTTGAGGGCATCGCTCTCGAGGCCGTGACCGCGATCCAGGCCGACTCGCTCACCAATCCGCTCTACAAGAAGCCGCTGCGCCCGCTGCCCGACCGCAAGGTCGCCGGCAAGAGCCCGCTTTCCGACTGCTTTACCACGCCGTGCCGTACGAGCTGCCCCATCCAGCAGGATATTCCCGCCTACCTGGCGGCTGTTGACGAGGGCCGCTACGAGGACGCACTCAACATTATCATCGAGCGCAACGCCCTGCCGTTCATTACCGGTACCATCTGCCCGCATCCCTGCGGCCGTGCCTGCGAGCGTGCATTTTACGAGCCCGAGGGCGCCCAGATTCGCGCCAGCAAGCTCAAGGCCGCCCGCGAGGCCATGACCGCCGTGCTGCCTAAGCTGCGCGCCCAGGCCATCGCCAACGACGGTGAGCGCAACGTTGCCGTTATCGGCGGCGGCCCGGCCGGTCTGGCGATGGCGTTCTTCCTGACGCGTGCCGGCGTGCCCGTCACCATCTTCGAGGCCCGCGATTCACTCGGCGGCGTGGTCCGTCACGTGATCCCCGAGTTCCGTATCGCCAGCGACGATATCTCCCACGATGCCGAGCTCTGCCTGGCCTTTGGCGCCAAGGTGCAGCTCAACGCTCGCGTGGATTCCATCGACGAGCTCAAGGCCCAGGGCTTTACCGATGTGGTCGTGGCCACCGGTGCCTGGATGCCCGGTTCCGCCGGCCTGGGCGAGGGCGCCGAGCTCGACGTGTTGGAGTTCCTCGAGGCCGCCAAGAAGGGGGAGAAGCTCGAGCTGGGCGAGGACGTCGTAGTCATCGGCGCTGGCAACACCGCCATGGACGCGGCCCGCGTGGCCAAGCGCCTGGCTGGCGTGAAGAACGTGCGCCTGGTGTATCGCCGTACCAAGAAGCAGATGCCCGCCGACGAGGAAGAGCTCGATCTTGCTCTTGCCGACGGCGTTGAGTTCTGCGAGCTGCTGGCGCCCAAGGCACTCAACGGCGCCGTGCTGACCTGCGATGTTATGGAGCTTGGCGAGCCGGATGCAAGCGGCCGTCGCAGCCCCGTCGCCACGGGCGAGACCGTCGAGCTTTCCGCCAACACGGTGATCTGCGCCGTGGGCGAGGGCATCGACGCCAGCCTGTACGACGCCGCGGGCGTCGAGCACGACCGTCGCGGCCGTCTTGCCGCCACTTCCACCGGCGTCGAGGGCGTCTGGGCTGCGGGCGACTGTCGCCGCGGTCCCGCCACCGTGGTCGAGGCTATCGCCGACGCCGCCGAGGTCGCCCGTGCCATCGCCGGCGTGGACTTTAACAAGTACGCTGACCAGAATGCTCAGGCCGGTCGCGAGGACACCTGCTACGAGCGCAAGGGGTCGCTGTGCCGTGACAAGCGCAACTGCAACAAGACCCGCTGCCTGGGCTGCGGCTCGGTGTGCGAGGTCTGCTGCGACGTGTGCCCCAACCGCGCCAACGTGGCCATTAAGGTGCCGGGCCTTGCCAAGCACCAGGTCGTCCATGTCGATGGCATGTGCAACGAGTGCGGTAACTGCGCCGTGTTCTGCCCCTACCAGGAGGGTCGTCCCTACAAGGACAAGCTCACCCTGTTCTGGAGCGAGCAGGACATGGAGAACTCCGAGAACGAGGGCTTCCTGGCCGTGGACGAGGATCACGTTAAGGTCCGCGTCGCCGGCACGGTCCGCACCGTCTCGGTCGATGCCCTCAATACCGGTCTGCCCGAGGCCGTCCGCCTGACCATCAAGGCCGTGCGCGACAACTATTCGTATCTCCTTAAGAAATAAGGGACCCCTTATGGCCAAATCCATTCAACATAACGTGGCCTACGTTGCCTGCGGAAGCGGTTGTGCCTCCGCAGGCGGCGACGCCCGCTGCAGCGAAGGCTGCATTGGCTGTGGCGCCTGCGTCACGGCCTGCCCCCACGGCGCCATTGCCCTGGTCGATGGCATCGCCCGCGTGGATCGTTCCAAGTGCACGGGCTGTGGCCTGTGCAGCATGGTGTGCCCGCAGCGCGTGATTGCCTTCGTCCCCGGCTACCAGAACATCCTGGTGTGCTGCAACAACACCGATAAGGGCGCCATTGCCCGCAAGATCTGCGACACGAGCTGCATCGGTTGCGGCATGTGCGCCAAAAAGTGCCCTGCCGGCGCTATCCGCATCGAGGACAACTGCGCCCATATCGACGGCGCGGATTGTCTGTCGTGCGGCATGTGCGCCGTCGTCTGCCCGCATGGCGCCATCCACGACCGCACCGGCATCGCCGCCGGCGTGTAGAAGGGGGTCACCATGGCACAGGAATTCACTTTTACCGTTAACGGCGTCGAGCGCACGACGACCCAAAACAAACCGTTGCTGCGCTATCTGCGCGACGACCTACACATTCACTCCGCCAAGGATGGCTGCTCCGAGGGCGCCTGCGGCACCTGCACCATCCATGTGGATGGCGCCGCCGTCAAGGCGTGCGTGCTGACCACCGCTCTTGCCGCCGGTCGCAACATCGTGACCGTCGAGGGCCTGCCCGAGGACGTGCGCGAGGCATTTGTGTACGCCTTTGGCGCCGTGGGCGCCGTGCAGTGTGGTTTTTGTATCCCCGGCATGGTCATGGCAGGTGCAGCGCTGATCGCCGAGGATCCCGAGCCCACCGAGGAGCAGATCAAGTACGCCATCCGCGGCAACGTCTGCCGCTGCACTGGCTACAAAAAGATTATCGAAGGCATCTCGCTGGCCGCTGCGGTGCTTCGCGGCGAAAAGCAGATCGACGATAATCTGGAGCGCGGCGATGACTACGGTGTGGGCAAGCGCGCCTTCCGTATCGACGTGCGCAAGAAGGTGCTCGGCGAGGGCAAGTATCCCGACGACATCGACGAGCTCGATCAGCCGGGTCTGACCTACGCCAGCGCCGTGCGCTCCAAGTATCCGCGCGCCCGTGTGCTCTCCATCGATACCTCCAAGGCCGAGGCCCTGCCCGGTGTGGTGGGCATCCTGCGCGCCGAGGACGTGCCAGTCAACCAGGTCGGCCACCTTATCCAGGACTGGGATGTCATGATCGCCCAGGGCGATATCACCCGCTGCGTGGGTGACGCCATCGTGCTGGTGGTTGCCGAGGACGAGGCGACGCTCGAGAAGGCCAAGAAGCTCGTAAAGATCGATTACGAGCCGCTGGAGCCCGTGCGTAACATTGTCGAGGCCAGGGCTGCCGATGCCCCGCGCCTGCACGACAGCTTCTTTGCCTTTGGCAACACGGTGGAGCTCAAGGACAACGTGTGCCAGAGCCGCCATGTGACGCGCGGCGACGCCGCCAAGGCGCTGGCGGAGAGCGCATTTACCGTGACGCAACGCTTTACCACGCCCTTTACCGAGCACGCCTTCTTGGAGCCCGAGTGCGCCGTCGCCTTCCCGTACAAGAACGGCGTCAAGGTGCGGTCGACCGACCAGGGTGCCTACGACACGCGCAAAGAGTGCGCCCATATGTTTGGCTGGGATAGCGAACCCGAGCGTGTGGTCGTCGAGACCATGCTCGTGGGCGGCGGCTTTGGCGGCAAGGAGGACGTTTCCGTCCAGCACCTGGCCGCGCTTGCTGCCTATAAGCTCCAGCGTCCTGTGAAGTGCAAGCTCACGCGCGCCGAGTCGCTCGCGTTCCATCCCAAGCGCCACGCCATGGACGGCACCTTTACGCTGGGCTGCGACGCCGAGGGCAACTTTACCGGCCTGGACTGCGAGATCAACTTTGACACCGGCGCCTACGCGTCGCTGTGCGGCCCGGTGCTCGAGCGCGCCTGCACGCACGCCGTCGGTCCCTACAAGTACCAGAACACCGACATTCGCGGTTTTGGCTACTACACCAACAACCCGCCCGCCGGCGCGTACCGTGGCTTTGGCGTTTGCCAGTCCGAGTTTGCGCTCGAGAGCTTGATCGACCTGCTGGCCGAGAAGGTCGGCCTGGATCCGTGGGAGATTCGCTACCGCAATGCCATCGAGCCGGGCGAGGTTTTGCCCAACGGTCAGATTGCCGACTGCTCCACGGCGCTGAAGGAGACGCTGCTCGAGGTCAAGGATGCCTACTATGCGCATCCCGGCCACGCCGGCATTGCCTGCGCCATGAAGAATGCCGGCGTGGGTGTGGGCCTGCCCGATGCCGGCCGCTGCAAGATTCGCATCGAGGATGGCCGTGCCGTGGTCTATGCCGCCACGTCCGACATCGGCCAGGGCTGCAACACCGTCTTTTTGCAGGACGTTGCCGAGGCCTGCGGCCTGCCGCTTCGCTGCATTGCCAATGGCAAGTGCTCCACCGAGAACGCGCCCGACTCGGGTACTACGTCTGGCTCGCGTCAGACGGTCGTGACCGGCGAGGCCGTGCGCGGTGCCGCCTTCCTGCTGCGCGATGCCATGCTTGGCATCGAGGCCGGCAAGCCTGCGCCCGATACTCCCGTGAGCGCGCATGGCGACGGCGTCAAGATCGAGTACGACGACGGTCGCGCCTACCAGCTGCGCACGCAGGAACTCGTCGCCGGCCAGGGAATGCATCCTCAGGATCCCGCGGTCGCCATCAAGGCGCTCGAGGGATGCGAGTTTGGCTACGTGTACCTGGAGCCGACCGACAAGCTGGGTGCGGATGTTCCCAACCCCAAGAGCCACATTTGCTACGGTTTTGCCACGCATGTGGTCATTCTGGATAACGATGGCCGCGTGAGCGAGGTCTATGCCGCGCACGATTCCGGCAAGGTGGTCAACCCCATCTCCATTCAGGGGCAGATCGAAGGCGGCGTGCTCATGGGTATGGGCTATGCGCTTACCGAGGACTGGCCGCTCAAGGACTGCGTACCCCAGGCAAGGTACGGTACGCTCGGGCTGTTCCGTGCGCCCGGGATTCCGGATATCCACGCCATCTACGTGGAGAAGGACGAGCTGCTGCCCGTGGCATATGGCGGCAAGGGCATCGGCGAGATCGCAACGATCCCCACGGCGCCCGCCGTGCAGAACGCCTATCGCGCATTCGACGGCAAGCTGCGTCCGGATCTGCCCATGGTGGATACGCCCTACAGCCGCGTCCGCAACCGCGGGTAGGGTAGGGCGCGGACAGCCATTGCCGACGGGTTGTTCGCGCTCAACATCAACTGCATATGCTGCACCTTTGGCCCCAACTCCATCGCGAGCCGGGGCCTTTTGTTTGGAGCGGATATTGCATCCCGGAATCCGCGCCTGGAATGGGACACACTTTCCGGTTGTCGTTCACTTGGAAACTGCAGCCCAGTTTGAGCGTCTATTCCGGGATGCAGTTTCCGCTGGGCGTTCAACCGGAAAGCGTGTCCCGTTCTAGGCCTTGATTCCGGGGCACGGTTTCCGCTAGGCATGCCATCTGGAAAGCGCATCCCATTTTGAGCACTCAATCTGGGACATGGTTTCCGCGGGTGCTGCCAACCGGAAAGTGTGTCCCGGTTTGGTAGGCAGACGGGCATAAGCTCAGCAGCCCCTACAGCTCAATATCGTTGAGCCATGTCGGGAGCATGGTCTGGCGGATGCCTGCCGTCTGTAGCTTTTTCGCAAGCATGTCTGCCGAACGGACTTCGTTCATGGTAAAGCGGATGAGCGGATGGCCGTAGAGCGATAGGTGTGCCTCGCGCTGGCGTTCGGCAACGAGCGTCTCGGCGGTGGTGCGTCCGGCCAGCATGGTCTGGTCGGTATATTTGATGAGCCCGTCGAGCTCGCCCAGTGTGAGTTCCCGCGCCTGGCGCTCCCAGGCAAAGTCCGTTCGTATGGGCTTGGCCGAATCGAAGGGGTCCGTCAGCTCGTATTGAAGCCAGTCGGGCGCAAAGCCCGTCTCGATCATGACGGCTCGGGCGACCGATTCCCCGCCGCTCTCGGCGCGCGCCTCAGCATATTGGAGCGTGGTGAGGGCCGTGCGCACCGCGCGACCGTTGCGGTCGGTTTCTCGCTTCTCGACCTCCTCCATCAGCTGCTCCCGCGCAAGGCCGAGCTTTGAGATCGCCGAATCGGCAATGGGCATGCCATCGGTAAAACCAGTCTGCAGCAGGCAATCTGTAGCCGTTTGGATGGGCGGCGTTATCGATACGTCATTTTGATTCACCGCACCGGCCGGCTTGATCTGGTGCCGCTGAATATACGCGCCCGGGCGAGCCGACGGCTTGGTGGCGCTGCAGACATGCACGACGTTCAGGTGCCGCCACGAGACTTCGAGTCCCAGGAGACATGCTGCCGAAAACGAGCAGAACGTCCAATCGGGGTGGATGATCGCAAGGGCGCGAATAATCTCACAATGACGTTGCGCCCGGTTGAGTTCGTCCCAGCGCGTTTTTCGCGCAAACAGCCCTGGCATGGGCGAGGCGACCGTGACGCCCATGCGCCGAAGGAGCGCTTTTCGGATCGCCGTGCTCGGGGGAATCAGGCATCGTCCCTCTTGCTCGGCTTGAGTGAGCAGTTGATCGATGAGTTGGTCATTGCAATGGGTCATGAGCTACCGCCTCCTTTTGGGTAGCAAAAACGTATCAGCCGGAACTTGCCGCTCAACTGACCAAGAGCTGACCAAAATCTAACCATGCAGGTAGATGGCCTGTTTTCGGCGACATTTTTACATCCGAATCGGTGGGCGGTAATCGGCGACCGTGAACGGCAACAAGTTATGAAGGCCTGGTAAGTTTAGGGACGTGTACTTTTCGAAAAACGGTAGTCTCTCCGCGGAAAGTGCATCCCAGAATTAAGCCTCGGAACGGGATACATTTTCCAGTAGATGCTTCAGTGGAAAGTTCATCCCAGAATTCAGGCTCAGAACGGGACGCGCTTTCCGGATGGCATGCTTGGCGGAAAGTACGACCCAGTATTTGGCTCCAGAACGGGATACCCTTTCCGAATCGGTCTTCAGGCGGAAACTGCGCCCCGGATTTGACCTTCAGACCGGGATGCCGTTTCCGGTTGAGGCCTCGAGCGGAAAGCACATCCCATAATCCCCAATGGCACCGCAGCACATTTCGTGTCCGCGCGGGCGTTTGCGCCGGTCGTCGAATGACGTTATAGCTGGCTATATTATAGGTAGCTATAACGTTCGACCCTTCGACAACCCTCGGCCTGTGGCAGAGCATGAGTCGCGAAGACGCTGCAGTTTGCTATGGCATGACGGGCGGCATTCCTGCATATATCGAGAAAGTCGATCCTGCCGTATCGCTCAAGGACAACATCAAACGTCTTTTTCTTACTCCTACGGGTTATCTCTTTGAGGAGCCGAGTAACCTACTGTTGCAAGAGTGCCGCAATCCCGAGCAATATGATGCGATCGTGCAAGCAATTGCTCAGGGGCGCTCGAAGATCTCGGAGATTACGAGCTCCACGGGAATCCCTGCGAGCAACGTAAAGAGCTATGTGGATAAGCTGGCATCGCTTGGGATTGTCGAGCGCGAGCTGCCCCTAAACGAGACGAGCAATAAGCGAGCCGTGTATCTGCTGAGTGACCAGATGTTTAGGTTCTGGTACAAGTTTGTTCCGCAGAACATCGGGCTGATCCAAAACGACATGGCCGAGATGGCATATAAGCGCATTGAGCCGCACATATCGGATTACATGGGCACGGTCTTTGAACTTATATGCAAGCAATACGTGTACGAACTCGCACGGGCGGGCCAGCTCGATGTGGTTCCGGCGAGCGTCGGGCGCTGGTGGGGGACGGATAATCGCACGCATACGCAGGAAGAAATCGACTTGATTGTTGACGATGGCGAGGGCGCCGCGCTGTTTGCGGAGTGCAAATGGCGCAATGAACCGGCGGGTGAAGACGTGCTGAAAAGCTCGTGTATCGAAGTGAGCTCTTTAGACGGCAACGAAAAAGCTATGCACTTTTCTCAAAAAGGGGCTTTACGCAGGGATGTCTGGATGCCGCGGAGAGTAGGGGAGACGTCAAGCTGATCTCGTTTGCCGAGATGTGCGAGCGGAGATAACCAAGCGCGCTCTGACGTGATGCTCGGGATGGGTCGCGCTAAGGATGCCAAGCGTAAAACCTTCAATGAAAATGGCGTAAAAACTACATCTGTCATGGCGTAAAAACTACATTGAAAGTAGCGTAAAATCAGCATTGAGAATGGCGTAATTTCGCATATCGCGTGATAGAGAGGGACGGCCGTCTATGGATGCACCAAAGAGATTGACCCAAAAGGGATATAGGCCCCGGCTCATAGAGGAACGCCTCGACACCCTTATGCGAGCGTTTGGCTGCGTGGAGATCAACGGCCCCAAATGGTGCGGCAAGACCTGGACGGCGCTCTCTCGCTCGGCGAGCGTCTCCAGGCTCGATGAGCCTGCACAGCGTGCGGCGGCAGAGGTCGACCCAAGCCTGGCGCTCATCGGCGATGCGCCACACCTGGTCGATGAATGGCAGGAGGTGCCCGAGGTTTGGGATGCCGCCCGGCGTTTCGTGGACGCGAGCGGCAACGAACGGGGGGCACTTTTGCTCACGGGCTCAACCGCGCTCAAAAGCGAGGAGCGCAGCCATGTTCGTCATTCCGGCACGGGTGGGATCGCCCGTCTGTCAATGCGCCCCATGGCCCTGTGTGAGTCGGGCGACGGCGAGCCGTTCGTGTCACTGGCAAGCCTCTTTAAGGGCGAGGGTTTTGCCCCTCAGCGTCGCGAGAGCACGGTGGATGACGTCGCCCGCTGGTGCTGCAGGGGCGGTTGGCCTGCAAATCTTGGGCTTTCGGAAGATCTTGCGCGAGAGACGGCAAGCCAGTACGTGCACTCGGTGCTCGACGTCAACGTGCTGGACGAGGGCATGTCGCCCGAGCTTGCACACGGCCTTTTGCGAGCTCTTGCCATGAACGAGAGCCAGGCTGTCACGTACAAGACGCTCGTAAAGGACGCCTCGTACGGTGAGGCGGGCCCCGACGAGAGGACCATCGCTGCGTACTTGGACCTCTTCAACAGGCTCAAGCTGACCGAGGACCTGTGCGGATGGGGGCCGCCCATGCGCTCGAAGGCCCGCGTTCGCGTGCGCCCCAAGCGCTACTTCTGTGACCCGTCACTTGCGGCGGCGTTGCTGGGGGCTACCCCTGAGCGGCTGCTTGGCGATATGCAAACGCTGGGGATGCTCTTTGAGAATCTCGTCCTGCGCGACGTGCGCGTGTTCCTTTCCACCTACGGCGGTGTCGACAACAGTGTCCATTATTTCCGAGATGAGAAGGGCCTTGAGGTCGATCTGATCGTTGAGCACGACGGGCGCTGGGGAGCCATCGAGGTCAAGCTGAGCGATGCGAAAGCAGACGATGGAGCGAGAAATCTCAAGGCGCTGGAGAGGAAAGTGCTCTCCAATCCTGCCGCCCAGAATGCCGCGCCGGCGTTTTTGGCGGTCGTGGTTGGAAAGGGGAGTATTACCTACACACGCGACGACGGCGTGGCGGTGATCCCCGTAGCGGCACTTGGGGCGTAGTGGTTTTGCGGGCGTGTCGTGCTTCCTTTACCGAAAATCCATTTGGTAAACCTGGCGCCCGTGGGTAAAATAAGGTCGACGGCAGCCCAAGTAGTGAAGAGCTGGGCAGCGCCGTTACTTCGATTAAGGGGTCAATGCCTTAGTGGCGTCGACCCCTCTTTTTCTGCTTCGTACGCTGCTTGAGTGCCTCGGTAAGTCCGATAAGCGCCGTGAGGAGCGAGGCCATAGCGGTCAGGAGCTTCACGAAATCAGCCTTGATTATCAACTTTATCCGAACACCTCCCACATTCATCCGCACATGTGCGGATGAATGTGGGAACCCGATACCT